>JBDUAP010000424.1:0-2532 GCA_040004585.1 Sporichthyaceae bacterium | reverse complement strand
TCGTGTGCACACCTCCTAGTGGAGGCCCCGTGGAAGTAGCAGGGGTCTGTCACGGTCACCAAGGAGGACTCAGCCATGGCAACATCCAAAATCCACGCGACGACTGGGGGCGGGGCGCCCGTCGAACTGTCCCGGCCGTCGCATGGCCAGCCTGATATTTCGTCCCCGCTCGCCCCGGGGCCAGCGCCGGGCACCACTGCTGGTGTCCGGCCCCCCATTTTTCGGTCCAGTTCGTGTGAGAGTGCCTCAAGTGTTGTGACCGGTGGTGCGAGTCCCTGATGGCTCAGGGATGTCCGGCCCCCCATTTCTTGGTCCAGTTCGTGTGAGAGTGTCCGGCCCCCCATTTTTCGGTCCAGTTCCTTCGAGAGTGCCGCGAGTGTTGTGACCTGTGGTGCGAGTCTCTGATGGCTCCTAGAGCACCAGCTCGGCGCGCCCTTGCTCGGGCGTGGGAGTGTTGATCGACCGCACGTAAGGCGGCGGGAGCACCCGCTCGGCGTCGGACCGGCTGCGCAGCCCGCGCGCGTCCGGAGGAGCGCTGTGCTACCGCGCCGTTGTCGGGTTACTCAATGGGTGGATCTGTGCCTGTGAGGCCTCGAGTCGCGGTAGCGCGAGCTTAGTGCCTGTCCGGCAGTGACCCTTGGTGCCCTTTGGGGTATTCCACGGCCACACTCAGCGGGCGGCGCGATTGAGGCGAAATGTTATGTATCCGAACGAGCTGCCTGAGCGTGCTCTGCGTGTGGTGACCGAGGCGATGGCCGAGGATCCGGGGCTGTCGTTGAAAGTGGCGGTCCTTGCGGATCGGTCCGCGGGTCGGGGTCGTGCCGGACACGCTGCGGGGTTGGGCGAAGCAGGCCCGGGTCGACGACCGGCGTGACCGGGCACCACGACCCCGGACGCGGCGCGGCTGAAGGAGCTCGAGCGTGAGGTGAAGGAGCTTCGGCGGGTGAACGAGATGGCCCGTTCCAGCGCTGGTCACATCGGGCCCCGGAGTTGGATGGGGGTGACATCGGAGTGTGAGGCAGCCATGATCTGGGTCATGGTCGACGAGCACGATCTCCCCCAGTCCGTAGCGATAGTCGACCGGTCGGAGGGGTTCGGGGAGCGGATGCTCGGCTCGCTGCTGGACCGTGCCCATCAGATGCCGCCGCACATGATCGCCCCGCTCGTCGCGCAGGAGATCGCGGTGATCGGGGGCTGGGACGTCGAAGTTCTCCTGCAGGACTACGACCAGATGACGTTGGTGCCGCTACGGGGGGAAGGTCTGCTGGTCGGGACACCCCAGCCGATCGACGGGTCATTCGCCGGCCGTGCCTTCCAGACCGATATGACGGTGGAACGGCCACAGGGCGACGGGGTGCGGATCTTCGTTCCGCTGCTCGACGGCACCGATCGCGTCGGGGTGCTCGCCTTCACCCTGGACACGGTGGACGATCACGATCGGCGGCTGACCCGACGCCTCGCTGGACTGGTGGCCGACATCCTGGTCACCAAGAGCATGTACACCGACCGGTTCTTCCAGGCCCGGCGCCGACAACCGATGAGCCTGTCAGCGGAGATGCAATGGCATCTTCTGCCGCCGCTGATGATGACCACCCCGCAGGTCGCCGTCGCCGGCGCTCTCGAACCGGCCTACGACGTTGCCGGGGACAGCTTCGACTATGCCCTCAACGACGACATCCTGCACGTGGCAATGATCGACGCGATGGGCCACGGGCTGAGCGCCGCGGTCATGGCGACCCTCGCCGTCGGCGCCTATCGGCACGCGCGCCGATTGAACGTCGGCCTGGACGGCCTGTACGCGGCCATGGATGCCGCGGTCGCCGACCAGTTCGCGCCGGACCGCTTCGCCACCGCGCAGATGGCGCGGCTGGACGTCGGGTCGGGACGGCTGCAGTGGGTCAATGCCGGGCATCCGCCGCCGCTCCTCCTGCGCGGCCACCGCGTCGTCGCCGCCCTCACTGGCCCGACGACGCTGCCGGTCGGCTTCGGCGGGGCCACACCGGTGATCAGTGAGAGAACGCTCGAGCGGGGTGACCGGGTGCTGTTCTTCACCGACGGCCTCATCGAGGAGCACCGGGAGGGCGGCGAGCAGTTCGGTGAGACAAAGCTGAGAGACCTCATCGAACGTGCCGGCCACGACGGCGGGCCGGTCCAGGAGACGGTGCGCCGCCTCTCCCACGCCTTGATGCTCGAACGAGGCGGGGTCACCAGCGACGACGCGACCCTGCTGCTCCTGGAATGGCGCGGCGGCACCGCCGACCACCTCGCCATCGTGAACGAACAGCGCTCGGCCGCGGACTGAGCCAGCGCCACGACACCGTCATCGGCTAGAAGAGAAAGACCATCACAAACCGAAGGTGGTCACGGCGGGGGAGACCAGCCCAACCGTTATCGCAACCTCGCGAAATCCGTGCGGAGCGTTGTAGATCCGACGCGGCCTCACGCCGCTGCCGTGGTCACCTCGAAGGGTATGGGGCAGGTAACCTGAGCGTCGCGGGCACGAGTGCCCTCACACGTCCGGTTCCCGGCGAC
>JBDUAP010000093.1:0-8466 GCA_040004585.1 Sporichthyaceae bacterium | reverse complement strand
GAGGGCACCGCCCGCGGCGGCTACGTGCTCGCCGACGCCTCCAACGGCCAGCCACAGGTGATCATCGTGGCGACCGGGTCCGAGGTGCAGCTCGCGGTCACCGCCCGCGAGCGGCTCGAGGAGGAGGGCACCCCGACCCGGGTGGTATCGATGCCCTGCGTCGAGTGGTTCCACGAGCAGGACCTGTCCTACCAGCAGCAGGTGCTGCCGGCCGGGGTCAAGGCCCGGGTCAGCGTCGAGGCCGCGGTGGCGATGGGCTGGCGCGACTTCGTCGGCGACGCGGGCGAGATCGTCAGCCTCGAGCACTTCGGGGCCAGCGCGGCGCACACCGTGCTCTTCGAGCAGTTCGGCTTCACCCCTGACCGCGTCGTCGCGGCCGCCCACGCCTCGCTCGAGCGGGTCGGCATCATCACCGGCAGCAAGACGGGCAACTGATCGACCACATCTGTCTGTCCAAGGAGATGAGCAGCTCATGACCGATCCGCTCCGACAGCTCAGCGACGAAGGCGTCGCGATTTGGCTCGATGACCTGAGCCGCTCCCGACTGTCAACCGAGAACCTGCAGGACCTCGCACGCGACAAGCACGTCGTTGGGGTGACGACCAACCCCACCATCTTCCAGAAGGCGATCAGCGACAGCGATCTCTACGACCGGCAGGTGCGCGACCTCGCCGTACGCGGCCTCGACGTGGAAGAGGCGGTGCGCATGATCACGACGTACGACGTGCGCTGGGGCTGCGACGTCCTACGCCCGGTCTACGACGCGTCCGACGGCGTCGACGGGCGGGTGTCCATCGAGGTCGACCCCCGGATGGCTCATGACGCGGAGAAGACCATCGCCGAGGCGCGCCAGCTGTGGTGGCTCGTCGACCGACCCAACCTGTTCATCAAGATCCCGGCGACCGAGGCGGGTCTGCCCGCGATCGCGCAGACCCTCGCCGAGGGCATCAGCGTCAACGTGACCCTGATCTTCTCCCTGCAGCGCTATCTCGCGGTGATGGACGCGTTCCTCGACGGCATGGAACGGGCCCGGGTCGCCGGGCACGACCTCACGAAAATGGCGTCCGTCGCGTCGTTCTTCGTCAGCCGGGTCGACACCGAGATCGACAAGCGCCTCGACAAGGCCGGCACCGCCGACGCCAAGGCACTCAAGGGCAAGGCTGCGATCGCCAACGCGCGGCTCGCGTTCGAGGCCTACGAGACGGTGCTCGCCTCGCCTCGGTGGCAGGCGCTGGCCGAAGCCGGGGCGCGGCCACAGCGGCCGTTGTGGGCCTCCACCGGCGTGAAGGACCCGGCTTACGACGACACGCAGTACGTCGTTGAGCTGATCACCCGCGGTGTCGTCAACACGATGCCCGAGGCGACGCTCGACGCGGTGGCCGACCACGGCGTCATCCGCGGCGACACCGTCCGCGGCGAGTACAGCAACGCCCACAAGGTGCTCGAGGACCTCGCTTCGGCCGGCATCGACTATGACGACGTGGTCAAGGTTCTGGAGGACGAGGGCTTGGAGAAGTTCGAGACATCCTGGATGGAGCTGCTCGAATCGGTCGCCGGGGAGCTCAAGCGCCTCGCGAAGGAGGCGGGCGTGTGAGCCCGACCAGCGCTGATGCCCTCGGCACCGGGCCGGTGACGGTCAGCACGCCTGGCGCCGAGCGCGAAGTTGCCTCCCTCCACGGTGTCGCGGGCCGGTTGGTCGCGAAGGATCCCACCGTGTGGGGGCCCGACGGGGAGGAGGAGGCACGCGTTCGGCTCGGCTGGCTGGACCTGCCGACCTCGTCGCAGGAGCTGCTCCCCCGCCTCAACGAGCTGCGCGACTCGTTGCGTTCGAGCGGGTTGGACCACGTCGTACTGGCTGGCATGGGTGGCTCGTCGCTGGCACCCGAGGTCATCGCCCGCACCGTCGGGGCTGATCTGATCGTGCTGGACACCACCGACCCCCACCAGATCCGGGCCGCGATGGCCGACCGGCTCGACCGCACGGTGCTCGTGGTGTCGTCCAAGAGCGGGTCGACGGTCGAGACCGACAGCCATCGGCGGGTGTTCGAGCAGGCGTTCCGCGACATGGGCCTGTCCGACGAGGACCTGGCCCGGCGGATCATCGTGGTGACCGACCCAGGCTCGGCCCTGGAAAAGACGGCTAGCAAAGCTGGCTACGAGGTGGTCCTGGCTGACCCGAACGTGGGCGGGCGCTACAGCGCGTTGTCCGCCTTCGGGCTGGTCCCTAGCCTGCTCGCCGGGGTCGACATCGAGGGGCTGCTGGTTTCCGCACGCGAGCTGCAGGCACAGCGGGGTGGCGACACGGACAACCCCGGTCTGCTTCTCGGTGCAGCGATCGGTGGAGGCGCGAAGGAGGGTCGCGACAAGCTGGTGATCGCCGACACCGGGTCGGGCATCGTCGGGTTCGGCGACTGGGCCGAGCAGCTCGTCGCGGAGTCGACCGGCAAGAAAGGCACCGGCGTGCTGCCGGTCGTGGTCGAGGGCACCGACGCTCCCGGTTTCGCCGACGCCGGCAAGGACGCGCATCGTTTGGTCCTCGGGCCGGCACCGGCAGGCTTCGACGGTACGGCGGTCGCTGGGCCGCTCGGCGCGCAGTTCCTGCTCTGGGAGTACGCGACAGCGGTGACCGGGAAGATCCTCGGCATCAACCCGTTCGACCAGCCCAACGTGGCCGAGTCGAAGGAGAACACCCAGAAGCTGCTCGACCAGGCCGGTGACGGGCCGCTGCCGGAGGGCGAGCCGCTGTTCACCGACGGTTCGGTGGTTGTCTATGGCGACGCGGGGGTGCTCGGCGGCGCGTTGGACCTCCGCTCGGCGATCACCGCGTTGCTCGACACAGTGCCCGATGGCGGCTACTTGGCGGTGATGGCTTACCTCGACCGGTTCGGCGACAAGGCGGCAGCCGGGCTGCGACCGACGCTGGCGAGCCGGCTCGGCGGACGTCAGGTGACGTTCGGCTGGGGGCCGCGATTCCTGCACTCGACCGGGCAGTTCCACAAGGGCGGTCCACAGAACCAGGCGTTCCTCCAGATCACGGGCGTCGTCACCAGCGACCTCGAGGTGCCCGGTCGGCCCTACACGTTCGGGCGGCTGCAGCTCGCGCAGGCGCTCGGTGACCTGGGGGCACTGACCGAGCGGGGACGCCCCGCCGTACGGCTGCATCTCCTTGACCGCGCGGCCGGGCTGACGCAACTGCTCGAGGCGAGCGAGGGGCGCGGGTGACCCCAGGCAACGCTGTGGAGGGTCTGCGTGGCAACGCGCTGCGCGACGTCCGCGACCGTCGACTGCCGCGGATCCCCGAACCGTGCGCACTGGTCGTCTTCGGCGTCACCGGCGACCTGGCCCGCAAGAAGCTGATCCCGGCGGTCTACGACCTCGCCAATCGGGGGCTGCTGCCACCGGGGTTCGCGCTCCTCGGCTTCGCCCGGCGCGACTGGCAGCGTGGGGAGTTCGAGGCGCTCGCCCGGGAGGCGGCCGAAAAGGGGTCGCGCACCGGCTTTCGCGAGGACGTATGGAAGCGCCTCGCCGACAGCATCCGTTTCGTGCCCGGCTCCTTCGACGACGACGATGCGTTCGACCGGCTTCACGACACCTTGATCGAGCTCGAGGAGACGCATGGCATCCAGGGCAATGCCGCGTTCTACCTGTCCATCCCGCCGGAGATGTTCCCGGTCGTCCTCAAGCAGATGCAACGCACCGGTATGGCCGACAACGCCGAGCGCGGTGGCTGGCGGCGGGTCGTGGTCGAAAAGCCGTTCGGCCACGACCTGGCGAGCAGTCGCGAGCTCAACGACCTGGTCGACGACGTGTTCACCGCGCAGGACGTGTTCCGGATCGATCACTACCTCGGCAAGGAGACGGTCCAGAACCTGCTGGCGCTGCGGTTCGCCAACACCTTGTTCGAGCCGGTGTGGAACAGCAACTACGTCGACTCGGTGCAGATCACGATGGCTGAGGACGTCGGCATCGAGGCCAGGGCAGCCTTCTATGACAACGCCGGTGCCGCGCGTGATGTGCTGCAGAACCATGTGATGCAGCTGGTCGCTCTGACCGCGATGGAGGAACCGGTCGCGTTCGACGCGGAGGCGATCCGCACGGAGAAGACCAAGGTGCTCGGCGCGATCTCACTCCCTCAGGACATGGAGCATTTCGCAGTGCGCGGGCAGTACGACCAGGGTTGGCTCGGCGGGGCGCGGGTCCCGGCGTACCTCGAGGAGAAGGCGGTGCCTTCCGGGTCACGCACGGAAACCTACGCCGCGGTCCGGCTGGGCGTCGAGACCCGGCGCTGGGCCGGCGTGCCGTTCTACCTGCGGACGGGCAAGCGACTTCCCAGGCGAGTTACCGAGATCGCGATCGTGTTCAAGCGCGCACCGCACCTGCCGTTCTCCAAGACCGACACCGAGGAGCTCGGGCACAACCAGCTCGTCATCCGGGTGCAGCCGGACGAGGGCGTCACGTTGCGGTTCGGCTCGAAGGTGCCCGGCTCGGCGATGGAGGTCCGCGACGTGTCGATGGACTTCTTGTACGGCGAGGCATTCACCGAGTCCTCACCCGAGGCATACGAACGGCTGTTGTTGGATGTGCTGCTCGGCGACGCCACGCTCTTCCCGCGCGCAGAAGAGATCGAGCACTCGTGGCGGGTCATTGACCCGCTGGAGGAGTTCTGGGCGGGGAAGAAGCCGCATCTCTACCGGTCCGGTGAGTGGGGGCCAGCCGCGGCCGACGAGATGCTTGCGCACGACGGCCGGGTCTGGAGACGGCCATGACGACCACTCTCTGGGACACCGACGGTGCAGAGATCGTGGCTGCGCTCTCACACGAGCGGCGGGCTGCGGGCGCCATCGCTTCCGGTCTGGCGTTGACCCTGGTGGTCGTCGTGGACGAGAAGCACGTGGCCGAGGCGAAGAGCGCGGCGACCACAGCAGCGGCCGCTCATCCCTGCCGGCTGCTCGTCGTCGTACGCCGAAGCGTGGAAGCCGAGGACCGTCTCGACGCCGAGGTGGAAGTGGGCGGGCATCTGGGCGCCAATGAGTGCGTAGTGATGCGGATGTTCGGGCGGCTCACGCTGCACGCCGAGTCGGTGGTGCTGCCGCTGCTGGGTTCTGACTCGCCGGTGGTGACCTGGTGGAGGGGACCGCCCCCGGAGCGGATCGCCCATGACGCCCTTGGCGTGCTGGCGGACCGGCGGATCACCGACTGCACGGCGACCGAGGATCCCACTGCCGAGCTCAAGCGACGGGCCAAGGACTACGCGCCCGGCGACAGCGACCTGGCATGGACACGCACGACGCCGTGGCGGTCTCTGCTGGCGTCGGCATTCGACGACTCGCCGGTCCGGTCGACTTCCGCACAGGTGGAGGCCGAAGCCGGGAATCCCAGTGCCCGGCTGGTCGCCGGTTGGTTGAACGCCCGACTCGGGATCAGGTCAAAGGTGGTCGACTCCCCCGGCCCGGGCATCACCGCGATCGAGGTGCGCTTCGAGGACAAGGGCCGCCTACGCATCGACCGGCCCGACGGGCACATCGCGACTCTCTCCGGCACCGGGCGACCCGACCGGCAGCTGCCGCTCAAGCGCCGCGACCTGGGCGATCTGATCTCAGAAGAACTGCGACGTCTCGACGCAGACCAGCCCTATGCCGAAGCCCTTGAGTCTGCGACCAAGACGACGGGCCTGAACGAGCGGCCGGCGAAGCGTACGCACGTGTGGAAAGACCCGGAACCGAAAAAGGCCAGCCAGAAGAAGGCCCGCCAGAAGACATCCACCACGAAGAAGTCCGCGACAAAGAGCACGACAAAGAAGTCCGCGACGAAGAGCACGGCGCGCAAGCCTGCTCGTGCAAAAGCAAGCCGATGAGCGGACCGGGCGTGATCGTCCACCGCGACGCGGACGAGCTCGCGGCGGCAGTCGCAGCGAGGCTGATCACCCGGTTGGTCGACATCCAGGCGGGTGGCAGCTCGGCGTCTCTTGTCCTCACGGGTGGCGGCATCGCCGCGAAGACGTACTCGGCCGTGGCCGCCTCCTCCGCGCGCGGGGCGGTTGACTGGCGCCAGCTGGACGTGTGGTGGGGCGACGAGCGCTTCCTGCCGTCGGGCGACCCGGAGCGCAACGAGACGCAGGCTCGTGAGGCCTTGCTGGACTCTGTGCCGCTGGACCCCGCGCGGGTGCACCCGATGCCGGCGTCCGACGGACCGGACGGCGGCGATCCCGAGGCGGCGGCCGAGCGATACGCCGAAGAGCTCGCTCGTGCAGCCCGCCCACAAGACCACGGACCGACGCCGGCGTTCGATGTCTGCATACTCGGCGTGGGGCCTGACGGCCACATCGCGTCGATGTTTCCCGGCAAGCCTGCGGTCACCGACCCGCGGCCGGTCGTCGCGGTGCGAGGCGCTCCCAAGCCGCCGCCCGTGCGCATCACCCTGACCGTCCCCACGATCCAGAAGTCGCGGGAGGTCTGGGTCGTCGTCGCCGGCGACGACAAGGCGAAGGTCGTCAACCTGGCCCTGTCGGGTGCCGGGCCGCAGCAGGTTCCCGCTGCCGCCGCCCGCGGGAGTCACCGCACCCTGTGGCTTCTCGATCGAGGGGCTGCCTCCGCCCTACCCGCCTCACTCGGCCGCCTCGCTTCACCCTGACGGCACTACTGCCGATCTGATGAGCGGGCGAAGGTATGCCCTCTGCGTCTCTCGGATGAGGGCGTTGCGCCCGCCCAAGGGATACGAAACATGGAGTCCGTCGACAAGCGGATCGCCCTCCTCATCGATGCCGACAACGCCCCGGCGTCGAAGATTGGCGTGATTCTCGCTGAAGTGGCACGCCACGGCACGGCGAATGTGCGGCGCGCTTATGGCAACTGGAAGAGCCCTCACCTCAAGCAGTGGGAAGACACCCTGCACACTTCGGCGATTCGTCCGATGCAACAGTTCGCCTACAGCACCGGCAAGAACGCTTCCGACATGGCGATGGTGGTTGACGCGATGGACCTGCTTCACTCCCGGTCCGTCGATGCGTTTGCCATCGTTTCGAGCGACGCGGACTTCACGCCGTTGGTGATGCGGATCATTGCCGACGGCGCGAAAGTCTACGGCTTTGGCCAGAAGCATGCGCCGGAACCATTCGTGAGTGCTTGCTCTCAGTTCACCTATGTCGAAGGTCTGATCGGCGTGTCCGTTACGGCAGATGAACCGCAGCACAAGGCCGCGGACGCAAAGAGGCTCCGGAGTGACACCCGCCTCGTTCTGTTGCTGCGAAATGCTGTCGCCGCCGCGAGCGGCGACGGTGGCTGGGCGAACCTCGCCCACGTGGGCAATCAGGTTCGCAACCAAGCGTCCTTCGACGAACGCAACTACGGCTATCGCAAACTGGTCGACCTGGTGGATGCCACCGAGTTGTTCGAGATCAAGCGCGAGAACCAGGCCGTACTTGTCAAGGACAAACGCAAGACCGACTGATCATGCGCGGTCAGCAGCGTCAGCTGGCGTAGGGCTCGGCGCCGACGCGGCCCACTGCAGCAGTCCGGCTGGTGACGTTCAGCCGCTGGAAGATGTTCTCGAGGTGCTTGCGCACAGTGGCCTCGGAGATTGCCATCCGGCGCGCGATCTGAGTGTTGCTGAATCCCGCGGCGACGTACTGCAACACCTCTTGCTGCCGTGGGGTCAAGGGGCTGATGCCCAGGCGACGGCGCTCAGCGGCCACGTAGGCAGCGTGCAGGTGCGGGCGCAGCAGCGTCAGAACGGCCCGGTCCCTCTCACTGAAGTCCGGTCCGGCGCTGCGGGCGAACAGGAACTTGAGTGTGCGGCCAGGACCGACCGGCAGGCAGACAGCAATCTCGTGCTCGACGCCGAACAGCCCGACATACTCGTTGTACATCCCCGATTCGTGCCACTGCCGCAGCGAGCAGAAGTCACTGATCATGACCACCGACCTCAGGTCGCCGCTGCGGTCGGGGTATGAGCACGGCGAGTCCCAATAGTTCGGCCAGTACGCGTCCCCGTCGACCGAGGACTCCCCGATGCCCGGAAGATCCTGTGACGCGAACTCATCTCGCCGCGGGGTGTCCTGCCCGTACACCTGCACGTTGTCACAGGCCACCAGCTCGCGCAGATCGTGCAGCAAGGACCACGGCACGACTGGCCCGTCGTCGTCTCGGCTCCCGGAACCGACCACCTGCAGCAGTGCTTTGACGTCCCTCTCGGCAAGACCAAATGACATCGAGCCCTCCCGATGCTCCAGGCGACGCCCGGCTCATCAGCGACGCTACTCCGCAATCGCAGCCCCGCCCATACGCCTAATCGCTAATAGCGCTGGGTTCTTCAGCGGCACAGCATGGCGATACCAGCCCATCGAGAAGGAGCTCGAGTGCCATGATCGCTTTTCGCAGACTTTTAGATACCACTCTGGTCGCCGTTGGCGCGATGGCCCTATTGCTTCTCGGCTGCGCCTCCGCGGCGGCGAGCCCGGACCCGCCACCG
>JBDUAP010000423.1:0-2536 GCA_040004585.1 Sporichthyaceae bacterium | reverse complement strand
GCGCGCCGACACGACAGCACAGCGCACCCGGCGTGTCGCCCGGGACCCAAGATCAGTAGCGGAGGTAGACCGACCCGCTGGTGGTTCGCGACAGGCTCGAGGTCCCGGCGTACACCCACCGGTAGTAGGCATGGCGGCGGGGCTGGACCCGCTCACTCACGTAGCCCCGGGGGCCGGTCACGGCCGCACCGACCGTCCGCCAGGTGCTGGCACCGGCGAGCCTTCTCTGCAGGACGATGCGGCGACCGGCGACGGCGCGGCCGCTCACCGCACTGGTGAGGTGGCCCGTGACTACGTCTGGACGACCGGCCCTGGCTCGCGCCGCGAGTGCTACCGGCCACTTCGTCACCCGCACTGAGTCGGTGACATCCTCGGGCTGCGTCCAGCCGCCATCGGCCGCTGTCACGACCGCGGACCGGTAGTAGGTCGTCCGCGTCGGCCAGACGCTCTTGGCGTAGACGCCGTCGATGCCGATGTCGCCCGGCCCCGCGATGCTCCGCCACGTGACGCCGTCGGTGCTCGACCAGATCTGCACCCAGCCACGAACCGGCAGGGCTTCCGACTGCACCCGGGTGGTGAGCACGACCTGTTGCCCGACGTGGCTGGTGGACCGTGACTGGGTCAGAGTCAGGGTGAGCGGGGCCGTCGTACCGGTCAGGGCCAGCACGTGCACCGCACTCGCGGTGCGTCCATCCGCCACGGTGAGCGTCACGGTGGCGCGGACGGAGCCGGACTCGTACGACGGGCACTGCACCGTGAGGGTGGCGCTCGCGGTGGATCCTGTCGCGCAGCGCGCCTTGTCCAACGTCCAGGCATAGGTCCCGTCCGCGGAGCCGGCCGCCGCCACCGCTGCCGGCAGTCCCGGCCGGACCTCCGTCGGCCCGGCAACAGCAACGGTCGGGGCAGGCGTCGTCGGGGCAGGCGTCGTCGGCACGGGCGTCGTCGGCACGGGCGGGGGCGTGACCGTCCCGAGCGGCCGCAGCGGCGCCACGGCGTCGAGGAACGAGGACGTGGCGGTGTTCCACTTGCTCGCGAGGTAGGAGCCCGCCGCCGGATTGGTGGCGAAGTAGTCGTTGTGCTGGCAGTCGAACAGCGGCTCGTCGGCCGCCGGGCAGACCTGCCGCATGGTCACTCCGGCACCGTCGGAGTAGCACATCAGGTCCTTGTCGTCGGTGCAGTGCCCGTTGACCGTGGAGTTCGCGGCGCTGCGTTGCACGCCGCCGAGGTTGTGCATCAGCTCGTGCGCAGCGGTCGATCCGCGGCTTCCGGCCTGCCAGCACCCGGTGTCCACGCGCGCGTACATCGGGCGGCCGCCGTCGTTGGCGTTGCCGGTCCTGCTGTCGTCGAGGATCAGGTGACCCACTCCGCACAGGACCGAAGCGTCGGCGAACATCAGGTACTTGCGGTTCGTGGCCGCGTAGCCGGCACCCTTCACGGCCGCGATCATGGTGCTGAACGTGGCCAGGTCGCCGCTCTTGACCGTGACGCGCTTGATCAGCGGCTGACAGGTCGCCGGATCGGAGACCCACCGCACGCGCAGTCCGCCAACGTCTTTGGCCGCCGAGAGCGCGAACGTGTCGTCGACGTTGGCGACCTCGTCGCGCAGGATCGGCAGCACGCTGGTGAACCGGTCGGGATCGTCAGCCTCGACAACGTAGAGGACCCGCACTCGGTTGCCGTCGGACCCGTTGCCGCTGCACGAGGGCTCGACGTGACCGGTGAGCCCGGCAAGGGCTGAGACTCCCGCGGGGGCTGTCCCGGTGGCCGCAGCGGTCGTCAGGCTCGCCTGGGCAGCCGTCCGCAGTGACGACCGAAAGCGCGGGCCACGCTCGTGACTGGTCGCTTTGACCGCGCTCCGCGCGGCGGCCCGGGCGAGGAGCTCGTCGGTGCGCATCCGGTGCTTGACGTCGACGCCTGGCGGTGCTGGGTCGACGTGTTCCGGCACGGGCAGCGCGACGGCCGTCGACCAGGTGGGGCGCTGTCCGGCCGAGGCGCTCGACCCGATCGCGGCCACCAGGCCGAGGACCAGGCCGACCACGCACACCGTTGCGGCGGCACGCAGGCGCACGCGCATGGACACGCCTGATCACCCCCTGCCGCGACTGATGGGTCCAGAGCCGGTACGGCCGGCTGCTTCGCGATGGTCATCGACAGGTTCAGCGCCTGCCTGGGTGCCTCCATCGGGTGAATGCGACGTCTCAACACCCCGTCAAGATCGTTCGCGAC
Organism: Sporichthyaceae bacterium; assembly: GCA_040004585.1. GTDB lineage: Bacteria > Actinomycetota > Actinomycetes > JACCUZ01 > JACCUZ01 > JBDUAP01. Next base: position 310 of record JBDUAP010000423.1, on the reverse strand, counting down.
GAAGTGCTACGACGCGCCTGGCGTTTCCCTGCAGAACGTCGCGAACGATCTTGGGCGAGTTAGAGCTCGCGGGCGAGGGGCCACGCGTTGGGCTTGCAGCCCTGCATCCCCTTGGACTGCTGTTGCATCACCGGGGCGAGTTGGCCCCTGCCGCCGCAGTAGGCGTGCCGGTTGCCGAGCCAGTGCCCGGTCTCGTGGTTGACCACCATCTGGCGATACTGCGTGAGCGGTCCCGGGAAATGGCTGGAGCCGAACCGCCACCGGTCCTGGTTGATGATGACGTTGCGGCCCACCCGGCAGCTGTACTGGA
>JBDUAP010000422.1:0-2539 GCA_040004585.1 Sporichthyaceae bacterium | reverse complement strand
CGGCCGGATGATCACCAGCGGTCCGGTCAGCCAGTTCATCGACGCCGCCAGCCACAAGTCGGTGCTGGTGCACACGCCCCAGTCCGACGAGCTCCGCGGACTCCTGGCCGGTCGGGAGGGCGTCACCGCCACCGCCGCCGACGGGGGGCTCGAGGTGAGCGGTCTCGACGCGGCGGAGATCGGTGACCTCGCCTTCGACAACCGGATCCGGCTGCACCGGCTGGCGCCGCAGACGGCCACGCTCGAGGAGGCGTTCCTGGCGGCGACCGAGGGCGACGAGGAGTTCCAGGCGGCGGTCGTCCCGCAACCGGAGCCGCGCGCGGACGGGGGTCAGGCATGAACGACGCCGTGCGCTACGAGTGGACCCGGATCCGCACCATCCGCTCCACCTGGTGGCTGACCGGCTCGGCGCTCATGGTGGCCGTGCTGATCTCGCTGCTGCTCGGCCTCGTCGGCCACCACGACTTCTCCCGCAACGGCGCCTCCGCCGAGGACCTCGATGGCTTCGGCCCGTTCCTGGTCACGCAGTTCGCGGCCTCGGGACAGATCCCCAGCCTCGTGGGCTTCCTGGTCGCGATGATCGGGATCTTCGCCTGGGGACACGAGTACCGGCACGGCATGATCCGGGCCTCGCTGACCGCACTGAACTCGCGGACCTCCTTGTGGACCGCCAAGTTCCTCGTGGTCGGGCTCTGGGTGGCGGCGGTCTCGCTGGTCGCGATGCTGGTGTCCGGCTTGATCGGCATGGTGTTCCTGAGCCAGTGGGTGACCGTCTTCGACGGTGAGACCTGGTCGGTGATCGGCTGGCAGGTCGTCTCGTCCGTGCTGCTGACCTGGCTGGCGATGGCGTTCACGGCGCTGACCCGCTCGCAGGCGTTCGCGCTGGTCCTGATCTTCCTGTGGCCGCTGCTGATCGAGACGCTGTTCAACATCTTCTTCCAGCTGGTGCCGGGCCTGCGCGGCCATCAGGACGCGCTGCGGTTCCTGCCGTTCTCGGCGCAGCGCCGGATGGTCGACGTGCTGACCGACGCTGGCTCCACCTTCGGTGACCCGTTGTCGTCGGTCGGTGGCGCGGTCGTGTTCGGCGGGGTGACGATCGGGTTGATGGCGGCGTCGTACGTGCTGTTTGCGCGACGGGACGCCTAAGGTCCGACCGTGACCACCGCCGGCCTCCTCGAGCTGCTGCTGGCGGGCGCATCCCGCGAGGAGCTCGACGCAGCGGTCGCCGACGCAGAGAGCGCGGGTACGAGGGGCGAGGAGCTGGCCGACCTCCGGCGCGAGCGCGAGCTGGCGCTCCAGGTGCACGAGCAGATGGCCCGGCAGCGCAGCCGGGAGGCCGAGCTCTCCGCGCTGTACGACACCGCGCACGACCTGACCGCGATCCGCGACCCCGACGGCATCCTGGCCGCGATCGTGCGCCGGGCGCGGCAGCTGCTGCACGCCGACATGACGTACCTGTCGCTCAACGACGAGGCCGAGGGCGCGTCGTACATGAAGGTGACGGACGGTGCGCTCACCGCCGAGTTCCGCAAGCTGCGGCTGCCGCTCGGCACCGGCCTGCTGGGGCTGGTCGCGCAGACCGGGGCGCCGTACTTCATCGAGGACTACCAGGCAGACCAGCGCTTCCTGCACCGCGAGTACATCGACACCGCCGTCGCCGGCGAGCAGATCCGGGCGATCCTCGGGGTGCCGCTGTCCGTGGACGGCGTCGTGATCGGCGCGCTGCTCGCCGTGCACCGGTCGGTGCGGTTCCCAGCCTCGGAGGTGGCGCTGCTGACCTGGTTCGCGGCGCACGCGTCGGTGGCGCTGGAGAACGCGCGGCTGTTCGAGGACGTGGCCGAGGCGAACCTCGAGCTGCGGCAGCGGTCCGAGGCGACCGAGCAGGCGCTGCTCGCGGTCGTGCTCGGCCTGATCCTGCACTCGTTCATGTACGCCCCGCAGGCGGCGTACTTCACCGAGCTGTTCGGCACCTCGGTGCGCTACACGGGCGCCTCCGTCGGCTACCAGCTCGCGTCGACCTTCGCCGGTGCGCTCGCGCCGATCATCGCGCTCAAGCTGCTCGGTGACGTGAACGACGGCAACACCGCCGCCGTCGGCATCTACGTCGCGATCGCCGCCGTGCTCACCATCGTGTCCGTGCTGGCCTCGAAGGAGACGCGCTCCACGTCGCTGCGGCACGACCGGGTGGTGGCGGACGCGCACAGCTGATCTGCCCGAGATCGAAACACCACGGTCCCGTGGTAAACGTCCCCTTCCCTAGCGCAATCTCGCTAGGGAAGGGGACAACTACCACGGGACCGTGGTGTTTGGCCCCGCCCACCGACCAGACATAGTGACCCCCATGCGCTCGGACCGCAGGATGCTGGCCACGGTCGTCCTCATCCTCGCGTGGGGGTCGACGTTCGCGGCGATCAAGATCGGGCTCGAGTCGTCGCCGCCGATCCTGTTCGTCGGCATCGGCTCGGTCATCGGCGCGGTCGCGGTCGCGGCGCTGGCGGCCACCCGGGGGCGGCCGACCGGGATCCTGGAGCACCTGGGC
>JBDUAP010000421.1:0-2539 GCA_040004585.1 Sporichthyaceae bacterium | reverse complement strand
CCGCAGCCGGGCGGGTCGACCCGGACCTCCCAGCTCCGCCCATTGACGCGCTCTCCGACGAGACGAGGACAACTCGCATGCGGCAGTTCCTGCGGACGACACGGAACGCGCTGGCCGTCGTCGCCCTCAGCGTGGTCCTGACCCTCGGCGCGGCCGTCGCGCTGGGAGGTTCGCCCGCGGACCGGATCGTTGCGGGGCGGGTGGAGGCGGTGGCCGTCGGACAGCTGGGCACATCGGACCGCAGCGCTGCCATCGACGCGCTACAAGTCCGGCTGCGAGCTCAGCCCAAGGACCACCGTGCATGGTCCAGCCTCGCCCTCGCCTACGTCGAGCAGGCCCGGGTGACGGTGGACCCCACCTACTACCCCAAGGCTGAGCGGGCGCTGAGGCGGGCCGCTCGGCTGAAGCCCGGCGACGACCTCTTGCTCACCGGCCGGGCCACCCTGGCCGCTGCTCGCCACGACTTCACCGCAGCCCTGTCCCTTGCCGACCGCGCACTTCGGGCCAACCCCTACAGCGCGCAGGCCCACGCCGTACGGTCCGACGCCCTCACCGAGCTCGGCCGCTACCAGGCGGCGCTGGCTGCCGCCACCCGCGCCGATCGACTCGAGCCTGGCGACGGCACCTTTGCCCGACTGTCCTACCAGGCCGAGCTCCGTGGCGATCTGGGCGCCGCCCGCCGGCTCATGCGCCGCGCCCAGCTGGCGGCGGCCGCTCCCGAGTCCTACGCGTTCGCGGCCGCACACCTCGGCGAGCTGGCCCGCGCGGCGGGCGACGAGGACGCGGCCGCCCGGCACTTTGCAGTCGCGCTGGACGCCGACCCGTTCTCCGCAGCGGCCCGGGTCGGGCGGGCCCGGTTGGCCGTTGCTCGCGGCGACATCGCCAGCGCCGAGGGCGACTACCTGGCTGTGGTCCGCCGCCTGGCGCTGCCGGAGTACGTCGTAGAGCTTGGCGAGCTCTACCAGGCAACTGGTCGCCCCGACCAGGCGGCGAGGCAGTACGCCGTGGCGGCCGCGGCGGCCGCGCTGTCCCGGTCCAACGGTGTCGGCACCGACCTGGAGACCGCGCTGTTTGAGGCGGACCACGGCTCGCCCCGGCACGCGCTGCTGGCGGCGCGCGCCGAGTGGGGCCGCCGGCACAGCATCCACACGGCCGACGCTCTCGCGTGGGCCCTCCACGCGGCTGGCCGGTCAGCGGAGGCGCTGCCCTACGCCCGCCGGGCGACTGAACTGGGCAGCCGCGACGCGCGGATCCTGTTCCACCGCGGTGTGATTGAGGCTGCCGCCGGCGACTCCGCGCAGGCGCGTCGGTCGCTGGCGGCAACGCTCGACATCGACGCCGGGATCCACCCATTGCGGACCGAGCAGGCCCGTGCCGTGCTCGCCGAGCTGGGAGTGCAGCGATGACGCCGAGCCGACGGCTGCATCGACTGCTCGCCCTGGTGGTGATCTCCATCGGGCTGGTGGTGCTGGCAGCCGGCGCGGCGGCTGCGCATCCGCTGGGCAACTTCACCGTCAACCGATACAGCGGGCTGGTCGTCGGCGTCGATTCGGTGCACGTCGACCACGTGCTCGATCTGGCCGAGATCCCGACCGCCCAGCGGATGCCCACGATCGACACCGACGGGGACGGCGTCGCCGCTCCGGCCGAGCTCGGGACCTACGGTCGGGGCGTCTGTTCCGCCGCGGCGGGAACGCTCGAACTCACGGTGGCGGGCGGTCCCGTCCGGCTGGCGGTCGGTTCGTCAACTGCCCGCACGGTGGCCGGGCAGGCAGGCTTGCCGACGTTGCGTGTGATGTGTGACCTGACGGTGCAGATGGCGACGATTTCCCGTGAGACGACGCTGTCGCTGGTGGATACGGCAGCCGACGAGGACATCGGGTGGCGTGAAATGACCGCTGCCGGTGACGGCACGACGCTGGTCGAGTCTGACGTCGGGGTCCGGAGCAAGAGCCGGCGCCTGACCCGCTACCCCGCTGACCTGCTGTCCAGCCCGCTCGACGTGCGCGCCGTGCAGGTGCGGGCTGTTCCGGGTGGTCCCGCCCTCGCCGAGCCCGGCCAGGACTCAGCGGGTTCTGGCATCCCCACCGGGCGGCTGACCAGCGCGTTCGAGGGGCTGGTGACGCGCTACGACGGCAATCCTTTGATGGTCCTCGTCGGCCTCCTGGCGGCAGTGGCGGTGGGTGCCGCGCACGCCGTCACGCCCGGGCACGGCAAGACCGTGATGGCGTTCTACCTCAGCGGTCGCCAGCAGGGCGCGATCCGCGCCGCCGGCACCGTCGCTGCGACCGTGACCGCGACGCACACGGCCGGGGTGCTCCTGCTCGGGGTGGCGGTCAGTGCCGGCACCGGCTTCGTTCCCGCCCGGCTCTACCCGTGGCTCACGGCTGCCAGCGGCCTGCTCGTCGCCGCCGTCGGAGTGACCCTAATCCGCTCCGCCCGGTACCCCCGAGTGCATGACCACCTGCACGGGCATGACCACCCGCACGGGCATGACCACCCGCACGGGCATGACCACCCGCACGGGCATGACCACCCG
>JBDUAP010000092.1:0-8492 GCA_040004585.1 Sporichthyaceae bacterium | reverse complement strand
GGTTGCGGAACCGCCGGGCCAGGTGCTCGACCAGCGGCAGGTGCTGCTCGACGAGAGAGTCCCGGGCCCGTTGCCTGCGCGGGTCGCCCTCGGGCGCGCCCTGCAGCTCGATGAAGAGCTCGCGGGTGCGCTCACGGTCGACCGACAGCCGGGAGCTCGGCGCGGGCGTCGTTGTCTCGTCGGTGTCCGGCAGCACAGCCGCGATGGCCTCTGTCGGCTCAGGCGTGACGGCCTCGGGTGCCGCCGGATTGCGCGCTCCGTGGTCGCCCTGCTCGGGCACCTTCGCTTGCTCCCCGGTCCTGGAACCGGCCGGCCGGCTCATGAGCTGCTGCCCACCGCGCCACGCCGCTTGCGCAGCCGGATCCAGACCTGACGGTCGTCGTCGCTGCCGGCGTCCACGTCCCCGGCCAGCGCCGCGAGCACCGTCCAGGAGAACGTGTTGGTGGCCGGCAGCTCGCCGTCGGCGGTGGGAATAGTCACTGTCACCTCGATCGTCTCGCTCGTCAACGTGAAGCGAGAGGTGAGCTGCGAGGACTCCAGGGCCTGCGGCAGGAGCATCGCGCACGCTTCGTCGACGGCGATCCGCAGATCTTCGATCTCGTCGAGCGTGAAGTCGAGCCGGGCGGCTAGCCCCGCAGTCGCCGTACGCAGGACCGAGAGGTAGGCCGAGTCGGCCGGAAGCCTGATCTCGACGACGTCATCGATGGTCGCGCCGGCGCCGCCGCCCGCTGGGTCGCTCATCACGACGCTGTCGCTCACCTTTCGTCCCCACCCGTCATCGCTCGAGACCGCCATCGCAGCCAGGAACGAACGGTACATGCCGCCGGCCTGGGCTGCCGCTCCGACGCCGGGGAGTCGCCCAATCGGCCCGCCTGGCGGCTTGAGCCACGCCCGGCTCATGCCGAACATCTGAACACGTGACCCTGGGGGACCCCGAATGTCGATCAGCCGCCGCACCGCCATCGCCGCTGCCTGCGCAGGCGGCGTGCTGCTGGCGTTCGTCCTGTTCCTGACGCTCGTGCCGGCCGAGGCGCGGACCAGGCTCGTGGTCAACAACCTGGTCCAGATGCTGGCCGCGATCGGTGCCGGTCTCGTCTGCGCGTTCGTTGCCTGGCGCGGCTCGCCTCGCCGACGGGTCGGCTGGTTCGCGATGGCCGTGGCGTTGGTCGGTTGGGGGCTGGGACAGACCTACTGGAGCTGGAGCGAGATCGTCGCGCGGCGCGAGACCCCCTTCCCCTCCCCCGCGGACCTGGGCTTTCTGATCTTCCCGGTAGCGGCCGCTACCGCCGTCCTGCTCTTCCAGGCCGGTACGTCTGCGAACTGGTCGCGGGCGCGGGCGGCCACCGACGGGTTCATCGTCGCCACGTCCCTGTTCATCATCAGCTGGGTGGCCGTCCTGCAGGACGTCTACCAGGCCGGAGGCGACAACCGCTTTGCCTTCGCGATCTCGCTGGCCTACCCTGTCAGTGACATCGTCGTCGGCGCCCTCGCGCTGCTGCTGATCTCCCGGCTGGTCACCGACCGCCTTCCGATGGCGCTGCTCGCGTGCGGTCTGATCGCGATGGGCCTCGCTGACGGAGGCTTCACCTACCTGTCGACCGCCGGCACCTACCAGACCGGCAGCATCATCGACGTCGGCTGGGTCGCCGCGTTCCTGCTGTGCGCCGTCGCCGCGATCTCCGACTTCTCGGGCGAGGAAGCCTCGGGTTCGCAGACGAAGGTGACCAAGATCGGTCTGTTCCTTCCGCTGCTGCCATTGTCGGTCGGGATGACCGTGGTCGTCATCCAGGCGTGGCACAGCCACCTGGACCACACCTTGGTCGTCACGGGTGGGTTGCTGATGGGCCTGGTCGTGGCCCGCCAGATGTTGGTCCTGACCGAGAACACGCGCCTGGTCGCCACGGTCCAGCAACGGGAGGAGCAGCTTCGCCACCAGGCGTTCCATGACCCGCTGACGGGGCTCGCCAACCGCCTCCTGTTCCGTGACCGCCTCGAGCACGCCGCCGCCGTGCGCCATCGTGACGGGTCCGTGCTGACCGTGCTCTTCCTCGACCTGGACGACTTCAAGCTGGTGAACGACAGGCTCGGCCACGCGGCCGGGGATGCGTTGCTGGTGGGCGTGGCGGAGCGCCTCCGTGCCTGCCTTCGCCAGGGTGACACCGTTGCCCGCCTCGGCGGCGATGAGTTCGCGGTCCTGCTCGAGGACGGCTCCGGGGCCCAGGATCGGCTGGCGGCACGGATCGTCGACTCGATGGAGGTCGACTTCCAGCTCGGTGCCCACCGGGTCCAGGTCAGCGCCAGTGTGGGCGTCGCGACGGTCACAGCGGACGGGCCTCCCGGCCTGGTCTCGGACCGTCTGCTCCATTGCGCGGACGTGGCGATGTACGCCGCGAAGCGCGACGCCAAGGGGTCGTACGTCGTGTACGACGAGGGCATGCAGATGACTGATCACACGAGCGGCTCGACCTCCGAGCCCGACCCGGTGGTCGTGCCCTCCGCCTAGCGGGACGCCATCTGCTGTAGCGCCTCTCCCGTCAGCCGGTAGGGGATCCACTCCGTCAAGGCGCTCGCCCCGATCGACTCGTAGAAGCCGCGCGCCGGGTTCCAGTCCAGCACCCACCACTCCAGGCGCGGATAGCCACGTTCCACGCAGATGCCGGCCAGCTCGGCCAGCAAGGCGATGCCGATGCCCGTGCCGCGCACCTGCTCGCGCACATAGAGGTCCTCGAGGTAGAGACCATGCCCGCCGAGCCAGGTCGAGTAGTTGAGAAACCACAGCGCGAAGCCGGCGGGCTGCCCGTCGTACTCCGCGATGTGGCAGAACGCGGCGGGGCGCTCGGCGAACAACGTCGCGCGCAGCGTTTCCTCGGTGGCGTGCACCTCGTGCAGCGCGCGCTCGAACTCAGCAAGCTCGCGGATCAGGCTGAGGATGAGCCCGATGTCATCGGGCGTCGCGGGGCGTACGACGACCGGGGAAGAAGCCGTCCGTTCGGTCGTCATGGAGGCGATGCTAGGTCGCTGTTCGCTCGACCGGGCGATCCCGACATCATCGGCCAGTTGATCCGCGAAGGCATCGCCCTTGCCGATCCGCCGAAGGCCCATCTCTATTCGAGGGCGACCTGCACCGGCTGCGCCCGGCCACGGATCACCAGCAAGCCACGGCCCGGCCGGGTTTCGCCGCCGCGCGCTACCCGGACCCCGAAGAGGTCTCCCTCGACCGGCCCTGCGGCTCCGAGCAGCAGGCCGCTGCGGTTGCGCCTCGCCTCGACCGTGATGCCACGGAAGAATCCCGCCATCTCGGTTGCGGAGGCGGCCAGCACGAGCGCAGCGTGTGGCGCGACGTGCCTGCGGAGGAGCTCGCACAGCGGCCGTTCCATCGGGCTGTCGTGCAGCATCTCGGCGTCGTCGGCGATCACCACCAACGGTGATGGGTGCTCCGAGATCAGGCCCGCCAACGCGTCCGGCTCGTCAGCGCGCAGGACGCCGAGCACGCCGGGCTCACCGGACAGGACGGTCAATGGCGACCTCGATGGAGCCACGACCACGGTCGGCACGCCTTCGTGCCCCAGCCAACGGGCGATCGTCAGCAGTGCGCTCGACCTCCCGCTACCGGCGGGACCGCCGATGACGAATGCCGGGCCCTCGGTGTCGAGGTCGACACCGAGCGGGTCGAGGTCGTCACCGCCGATGCCGACGAGGGTCCACAGCGGCCCCGTGGACGCTGCCTTGGCGGCCACCCGGACCGTGTCGACGTTGACGCGAATCGGCATCGGCTCCACCCGAAGCGGTCGCTGGTGCACTGGCGTCGTCTCTGGTTGGCCGTCCTCACCGCCGGTGGCGATGGCGGCGAGCGCCGCCTGCTGAGCCGGTCCGGCCGGGTCGGGGTCGAGCAACGCGACCTGCGCCTCGATGGCGCCGTCCGCGAGCAGGCCGCGGCCCGGGGGCATCACCCCAGGAACCTGACGCGCCGGCACGCCGGCGAGTCCGTAGTCACCCGGGTCGGCAAGCCGCAGCAACAAGCGGTCGATGATCGACGCACCGACCCGGCTGGTCAGAACGCCACGGTCGCCAGTGAGGACGACCCGTAGACCGGCAGCCCCACCGTCACGGACGAGTCGCTGCAGGGTGTCGAGCGGACGGCCGTGGTCGACATCGTCGTACGCTGCGTGCACGCCCTCCCATCCGTCGACCATCAACACCAACCAGGGCAACCGGTCGCCGGGCTCGGCCGCTGCTCGCTGCTCGGCCACCGAGGCGAAGCCGCCGGCGGCGAGCACTGACTGGCGGCGTTCGATCTCCTGGGTGAGGCGGACCAGCAGGCGGTCGCCGCGGGCGACCTGGTCGCGGGAGACGACGGCGCCGCAGTGGGGGAGGGCAGCCAGGCCCGTGAGACCTCCACTGCCGCCGTCGATGACATAGAGGTGCGCCTCTTCGGGGGCCAGTCGCAGCGCCAGCGAACCGGCCAGGGTGCGCAGCAGCGTGGACCGGCCGCTGCGTGACCCACCCGCGACGAGCAGATGGCCACCGTGCTCGAGGTCCAGGACCAAGGGGGCCCGGCGCTGTTCGGCGGGCATGTCGAGCAGCCCGTAGGGCACTGCCGCTGGGCTTGTGCTCGGGACAGCGGCCAACGGCAGGACGGGCCCGAGCGGTGGAAGCCAAGGGCTCTGGACCTGCGTGACGCCCAGACCCGCGGCTGCCGCGCAGGCGGCGTCCACGAGTCGGCAGAGGTCGGTCGGTCCCGACGCCGGGCCCGACTCATGCCGAAGGCGGTTAGTGCCGGCATCGGCCCACGCCGCAGGCCGCACCCGCGGACCGGGGAGAGCAATCATCGCGCTGCGGCCGACCCGGGCCGACTGAAAGGCCGTCACCCCGCCGGCGCCAATCCGGGCAACGGCCCGTCCCGGGGTGGCCCGGCTGATCGTCGCCGCGTCCTTGACGTCGATTACATCGGCGGACTCGCCCGCATCGGTCACGCGCAACGCGATCCGCAGCGTGGTGTTCGCGCGGATGTCGGCGCTCACGACACCGCTCGGTCGCTGGGTCGCGAGCACCAGGTGTACGCCGAGCGAGCGACCGCGCTGGGCGATCCCGACGAGACCACCGACGAAGTCGGGCAGCTCCTCGGCCAAGGTGGCGAACTCGTCGAGGACGAGAACCAACCGGGGCATCGACGGGTCACCCGCCGACCGGCTCGCTAGGTAGTCGTCGATGTCCTTGCACCCGGCGTCGCGCAACACGGTCTCCCGGCGGCGCAGCTCTGCGCCGAGTGACGACAGCGCTCGCTCGGTCAGGTGTCCGTCGAGGTCGGTGACCGTGCCGACGGTGTGCGGCAGGCGGGCGCAGTCCTTGAACGCAGCGCCGCCCTTGTAGTCGATCAGCACGAAGGCGAGCTCGTCCGGACGGTTGCCGACCGCGAGGCCGGCGACCAGCGCCTGCAGGAGCTCGGACTTCCCCGCGCCCGTCGTGCCAGCCACCAATGCGTGCGGCCCGTCCCGGCGGAGGTCGACGGTGAACGGCTCTCCGTCGACGCCGACACCGAGCGAGACGGTGGTCGAGCGTGGCGACACCAGCCAGGCGGTCTCGAGGGCACCCGCGTCGGTCGCATCGAACGGGAGCAGGTCGAGCAACCCCACCTCGGTCGGCAGCTCGGCGACCGCCTCGTCGGGGGTCGCGTCCTCGAGCGGAGCAAGGGCACGCGCGAAGCGGTTTGCCCATGGCTGCGAGACACCGTCCATCACGACATCGTCGAGAGCCTCACTGTCGCGGACAGTCACGCGCAACGCGGTGTCGGTCTCGCCCACGACCTCGATCGTGGCGCCGCACTCGACCGGCAGCGCCACCGCGTGCTCGTCGATGCAGAGCACGTGCACGCCGAGCTCCGGGCCCTCGGCCAACAGCCGCGCGACGCCCGGCACCCGGCGCAGCTGCCGGGCACCGTCGAGGACGACGACCACGGAGCGGCCCTCCCACCGTCCCTGCCGGGAGCGACTCGTCTCCTCCGCGCGGGCGTCGAGCAGCCGGCCCAGCTCGGCCAGCCGGGCGCGCACCCGGTCGCTGTCCAGGGCCACGAGCAGCTCGGCGTCCTCGCCGTCGACCGGTCGCAGATGTGGCAGCCAGCGCAACCAGTCCCACGCGCCGCCGCCGCCGTCGGTGGCCAGCAGCACGACGCCGAGGTGCCGCGGGCTGTGCCAGGCGACGAGCTGGGCGAGCGCGAACCGCGCCGCAGCCAGCGCACCGCGTCGCGTGCCGGCGAAGCCGACCACCCCGACGTCGGCCAGCGGTACGGTCACGGGCACCGACCGGGCAACCGGACGCTCGGCGGAGCGCTCACCGGGCTCTTGCACGCCGACGGCGGCTGGCAGGTCGGCAAGCCCGACGCGCAGCAAGAGGAAATCGAGGTCATTCCGTCGTCGCTCCCACAGCCGTGGCGTCGGAGCGGTGGCCGCGAGCAGCAGGGTCGAGGCACCCGGGTGCGCGCGGTGCCTCGCGGCCTCTTCCGTCTCGAGGGCGGTGGCGATGACCTTGTAGGCATCGGCTAGCGCCTCGTCGTACGCCCTCTGCTCTGCCCGCGCGCTACGCCGACCACCGAAGCGGTCAGTGAGGAACGTGCCGAGCACCATCAGCGGCGAGAGCAGGACGAAGGCGAGATAGCTGGGGTTGCCGGTGAACGCGACCAGCGCGATGCCGGCGACGAGGGGGACGACGAGCGCGATCACCGGGACTCGGGGCTTTTCCCGGGGTGTGGGCTCTGCGGGCAATGTGACCGTCGGCGACACCTCGGGAGGCGGGAGTCTTGGTGGGCGGTTGAGCTGAAGGTGTCCCTCGCCGTCGGCGTGGCACGCGGCTCGCGCGAGATCGGCGGCCTGCAGTTGCAGCCGTGACACGCCCACCTGCAGCACGTCGCCAACCTCCATCGGTACGCCGGTGCGGCTGGCCTGCAGCCCGCCGACAACAGTGCCGTTGGTGGAGTCGAGGTCGGCGACGGTGACGCCACCCGGCCGCACCGACAACACGGCGTGCAGTCGCGACACGTCGGGATCCTCGATGCGCACGTCGGCTTTTAGCGCGCGCCCGATCCTGTGCTCGCCAGGGCCGAGTGGGTGCACCGTGCCGGAGTCGGGCCCGCCCGTGACGTGCAGCTCGAGCAGGGTCTTCGCAGGCTGACCCAACGGTCGGCCGGCTGACACAACCGCCCCATCCACCAACGGGGGCAGCCCGAGCGGCGTCTGGTCGGTGAGCGGTTGGCCGGCGCAGAAGAGCCGACCGTCGCTACGGCCGACAGTCGCCAACAGACTGGGCCGCACCGCACCGAGCATAGTGTCGGCAGCGACGTCCACGATGCAGTCGACGGCCGGGTGCGAGCCGGTCGGGTCGATCACGGTGAGCCGCAGCTGCATGCTTCCATCGTGGGCCGAGTCGGCCGTCGGCCAGCGCGAGTTGTCCACAGGTCGGGGACCGCAGGCTACCGCCGGTAGTGGCCGATCCCCGCGCCGACCAGCGCCCCGAGCAGGAGCCCGAACGGACCCAGGACGACGGCACTGTCGACCCACTCATAGCGGCCGGGACCGCTGCCCAGGTAGGCCCAGGCGAGGAAGCCGAGCAGGCCAACGACCGCCCTGGTGGCCATCCATGCGCCTTGACCGCGAGGGCTCACGCGAGCGGGACGATCTCGGGGGCGCCGAGCCGGGCGCTGTCGGCGGTCTGGTCGTCGGGTTGTTCCTGCGACAGGCGCTCGGCCTGCACCCGGGCCACGTAGTGCGCGACCTCCTTGCGCACCTGCGCACGGCTCCAGCCGAGCACCTCCGCCATCAGGGTCGCGACAGCGGGCGCGGCTGCCAGCCCGCGGTCGAACGTCTCGATGGACATGCGGGTACGCCGGGTGAGCACGTCGTCGAGGTGGCGGGCCCCCTCGTGGCTGGCCGCGTAGACCACCTCGGCGCGGAGGTAGTCCTCCGTGCCCTCCAGCGGTTCGCCCAACGACCGGTCCGTGTCGATGAGAGCGAGTACGTCGTGAACGAGCGAGCCGTGCCGCCCCAGCAGGTGCTCGATCCGGGCAACTTCCAGGTCGTGCTGCTCGGCCAGTCGATGCCGCGCGTTCCACAACGCGACGAACGCCTCCGCACCGACGAGCGGCACCCGGTCGGTGCAGCTGGCCGGTACGGTGCGACCAAGACCTTCGCTCACCGCGTCGACGGCGTCCTTGGCCATCACTCGGTACGTCGTGTACTTGCCGCCCGCCACCACCACGAGCCCCGGCACCGGATGGGCGACCATGTGCTCGCGAGACAGCTTCGACGTCGGCTCCGACTCCCCGGACAGCAGCGGGCGCAACCCGGCGTACACGCCCTCCACGTCCTCGCGCGTCAACGGAGACACGAGCACCTCGTTGACGTGCGCGAGCAGGTAGTCGATGTCCGACCGTGACGCTGCGGGGTGCGCCTTGCCGAGGTGCCAGTCGGTGTCGGTGGTGCCGATGATCCAGTGCCGGCCCC
>JBDUAP010000420.1:0-2542 GCA_040004585.1 Sporichthyaceae bacterium | reverse complement strand
TTATGACCGTGCGTTTCTCCAATCAGTTGGTTGCCGAGCTGTATCAGCCGTTCTGGGCGGCGTGGCAAGCCGGTGAGTTCTTGACCGATGCGGCGGCGGTGGCGGGCACCCATCGACATCGAGGGCTCGCTTGGCTGCGCCAGGCCGGCGGGGTGCGTCCACGTCGTGGCCGCAACCTGCAGGGGCGCTACTTGTCCTTCGCCGAGCGGGAGGAGATCGCGTTGGCCCGGGCGGCGGGTGAGTCGATCCGTCAGGTAGCGGCGCGGCTTGGTCGCAGTCCGTCGACGATCTCGCGGGAGTTGGCCCGCAACGCCGACCGAACCGGGCGGTACCGGGCGGGCTCGGCGCATGTGCTGGCCCATCAGCGGGCCTCCCGCCCGAAGCCGGCGAAACTGGTGACCAACCAGGTGCTGCGGGAGCGGGTTCAGACCGAGCTGACCAAGCGGTACTCCCCGGAGCAGATCGCCGGCAGACGGCGCGAAGATTACCCCGACCAGCCGGAGATGTGGGTGTCGACCGAGACGATCTACCAGTCGCTGTACGTGCAGTCGCGCGGTGCGTTGCGCCGCGACCTGACGCGCTGTCTGCGCACGGGGCGGGCGATGCGGGTCCCGAACCGGCAAGGCGCCCGGCGCAAGAACCGGGTGCTGCCCGACATGGTCAACATCAGTGAGCGGCCGGCCGAAGCGGTCGACCGGGCCGTACCCGGGCACTGGGAGGGTGACCTCATCATCGGCAAGGCCAACGCCTCGGCGATCGGCACTCTGGTCGAGCGCTCCACCGGCTACACGCTGCTGGTGCCGCTCACCGAGGGGTTCAAGGCCGAGCAGGTCGCACCCGCCCTGGCCGCGAAGATCAGCACCCTGCCCGATCAGCTGCGCCGGACGCTGACCTGGGACCAGGGGGTAGAGATGCGGGACTGGAAACAGGTCCAGATCGCTGCCGACATCGCCATCTATTTCTGCGACCCAAAGTCGCCCTGGCAGAGGGCGACCAACGAGAACACCAACGGGCTGCTCCGGCAGTACTTCCCGAAAGGGACCGACCTGTCGGTACACACCGAAGCCCACCTCGACGTCGTCGCCGCTGAGCTCAACGACCGACCCCGCAAACGTCTACAGTTCAAGAAGCCGATCGAGATGATCGGACCACTGCTGTTGCGATGACCGCGAGAATCCGCCGATCCGCTTGCGGACGCTGAGGTCACTGCCTCCGAGGACCTGTACAAGGGTCCGCTGGTCGTTCCCTGACCGGAACTGCTGTCCGGCGATGCGCCCATTCCGCCCACTATGAGGTTGGGTCCGCGCCACGCCGGATCATTTCGGCCTCAGACCGGTTGGATCAGCCGGGGTCGAAACCCCGAGTCATCCGAATGCCGGTCCTAGGGGGATGAGGGCCTCGAGCTCGCTAAGTGCCTCGCCGAGTGCAAGATCGACCGCGCCGGCGTTCTCGTCCACGTGGCGACCGTCCCGGCTGCCGGCTATGGCAGCCGTGACCCCGGCCTGGGCCAGCACCCAGGCGATCGCGACCTGGGGCACCGACGCGCCCAGCCGGTCGGCGATCGGGGTCATGGCGTCGGCGACCGCAAAGCTGCGCTCGGCCTTGCCTGGTGCGAGCAGCCGCTGCCAGAACGCCGACTCCACCCAGGCACTCCACGTTTCGGTGACCTGCTGCATGGACTTTCCCGTGAGGATCCCGCTGGCCAGGGGCTCGAAGATCACCACGCCGATGCCGAGATCACCACACCCGGCGATCAAGTCGCGCTCCTCCAGATGGTCGATCAGCGAAAGGCCGGTTTGGACCACGTCGACAGGGCGCTGTCCGTGGCAGGCCTTGATGTCGTCGAGCTGGTAGTTCGACATCCCGATCGCACGCACCAGTCCCTGGTCAACGAGCTCAGACATCGCGCCCCAGGTCTCCTCGAGGGGAACACCGCTCTCATCCGGCCAGTGCAGGAAGTAGACGTCGATCACGTCCCGACCGAGCCGACCGAGGCTGGAGCGGCAGGCGGTGTGGATCTGGTCGTGCCGAAAGCCGCTGCCCTCACTGGTGAGGCTCTCGCCGGGACCAACCTTGGTCGCGACGAGCATCCCCCCACCGGCCCGGGTCAGGGCCGAGCCGATGAGCAACTCGTTGCCGCCGTCGTGATACGCCTCCGCCGAGTCGAGCCAGTTGATGCCCGCATCCATCGAGGCCTGGATGACGCGCACGGCTCGATCGACGTCAGGCTCCGTACCCGACTCTGGTCCGAGCTCGTAGCCGCCCAGGCCCAAGCGTGACAGCGCGATCCCCGTTTCCCCGAGCGTCCTCGCCTGCACGCTCAGGAGGCTAACAGGGGCGCAGTCGTCCAGGACCAGGCTTTTGCGGTTGTCGCAGCGTGGTCCAGAGCGAAGCGGCGGGGACCAAGCTCTGCCGAGGACGGTGGGCAGTGAAATGACGCCCGACCGCACGTCGGCACGAGTTCGAGAATGGCGACGACAACTCTGCCCACGCATGACGTCTTTCCACCGCGCGAGCGGCGGCACCGCGCTAGGTCATACCG
>JBDUAP010000091.1:0-8513 GCA_040004585.1 Sporichthyaceae bacterium | reverse complement strand
CGATGGGCGCCCCGACGATGCCCGCCGTTTCCTGGCCGAGGTTGCCCAGGTGCGCCGCGGGCTGTCCGACACCGAGCTCGACACAGCCGGCCGGGCCACTCGGCCCGCGACCACGACGCTTCCACCGGACCAGCACACGGTGGTCGTCCCGGTGGCACCCCTCCCGATGACCGGGGCGGCTCGCGGTGGGGACACCGGCCCCCTGCGCCGACCGCTGCGCTCGCTGCGCCGCCACCGCAACCGCCGCGGCCTGATCGCACTCCTTCTCGTGCTGCTGCTCGCCGCCGGGCTCTCCGGCGCTGCCTGGTACATGGCGGCCGGCCCGGGGTCCTACACCAACGCGCCGTCGCTGTTGACCCTGTCGCAGTCCGATGCCAAGGCGAAGGCGCGCAACCTCGGCTTCACCATGCAGGTCATCGGCAACCAGTTCGACGAGAAGATGCCCGCCGACCATGTCCTCAGCACCGACCCGGGCCCGAACGAGCGCATCCGCAAGAAGGGCACCATCGGCGTCGTGCTCTCCAAGGGCCCGGAGCGCTATGCCGTGCCGGACCTGAGGAACAAGACCGAGGAAGCCGCCAACAAGGCCTTGGCCGCGACCAACCTCGGCGCCGGCGAGGTCAAGCGCGCCTACAGCGACACCGTGAAGAAGGGACTGGTCATCTCGACCGACCCACCCGCCGGAACCCGGTTGAAGAAGGCCGAAGTCGTCGGCCTGGTCGTCAGCCGGGGCATCCAGCCGGTCCCGGTCCCCAACGTCGTGGGCAAGAAGATCGACGAGGCCCAGCGCATCCTCGCCAAGGCGTCACTCGGTGCCAAGGTTGAGGAGAAGTACAACGACACGATCCCGGCCGGCGTGGTGATCAGCCAGGAGCCGACCAAGGGCAAAGCGCCGAAGAACTCCGACGTCGCCCTGGTGGTGTCGAAGGGTGCCACGCCGGTGCCGGTGCCCGACGTGGTCGGCAAGAGCCTCGACGAGGCCCGGACGATCCTGACCGCGGCCGGCTTCGAGGTGCGCGACTTCAACCTGCCCGGCGGCCCGGACCGGGTGCTCGACCAGTCGCCCAACGGCGGTGGCGAGAACAAGGCACCCCGCGGGTCCCGCGTCACGCTCTCTGTTTTCTAACGTTCTCGCGCTGGCTAGGCTGAGCCCATGGTCGTCGTGATGAAACCCGACGCCGAGCCCGACGACATCACGGCGGTCATCGCGCGCGTCGAGTCGGTCGGCGGCGAGGCGTTCGTGAGCAGGGGTGTCACCCGGACCATCATCGGCCTGGTCGGCGACGTTGAGACGTTCGGCGGGCTGAACCTGCGCGCCATGCCCGGTGTGGCCGACGTGATGCGGGTGTCCTCGCCGTACAAGCTGGTGAGTCGCATCCACCACCCCGAGATGACCACGGTGTACGTCGGGGGCGTGCCGATCGGTCCGGACACCTTCACCCTCATCGCCGGACCGTGCGCCGTCGAGACCCACCAGCAAACGCTGGAGTCGGCGCAGATGGCGCAGGCTGCCGGCGCAACGCTGCTGCGCGGCGGTGCCTACAAACCGCGCACCTCGCCGTACGCCTTCCAGGGCCTCGGCGAGGAGGGGCTGCGGATCCTGGCCGAGGTGCGCGAGGAGACCGGGCTGCCCATCGTCACCGAGATCGTGGACGCCCACGACGTCGACCTCGTTGCCTCCTATGCAGACATGCTGCAGGTCGGCACGCGCAACATGGCCAACTTCGCGCTGCTGCAGGCCGTCGGCCAGTCCGGCAAGCCGGTCATGCTCAAGCGGGGAATGTCAGCCACCATCGAGGAGTGGCTGATGGCCGCGGAGTACATCGCCCAGCGTGGGAACCTCGACATCGTCCTGTGCGAGCGCGGCATCCGCACGTTCGAGCGCGCCACCCGCAACACCCTCGACATCAGCGCGGTGCCGGTGGTGCATGACCTCGCCCACCTGCCGATCATCGTGGACCCGTCCCATTCCGGTGGCCGTCGCGACCTCGTGGTGCCGCTGTCACGGGCGGCGATCGCGGTGGGTGCTGACGGGTTGATCGTCGACGTCCACCCCCACCCCGACCAGGCTCTGTGCGACGGCCCGCAGGCGCTCGTCGACGAAGACCTGCGCGCGCTCGCGGCGGCGGTGCGCCAGCTGCCGCCGCTGCTGGGTCGGCGGCCCGCCAACGCCACCGAGGAGGCGGCGCCGGCGACCCGGTGATCGGCACGATCAGACGGTCCAGTTGTGGTGGTGGGCCCAGAACACGAGGGTCCGGACGTAGTCGTCCGCCTGGTTGTAGGGCTGGCTCGCCTGGTGCCGCGCCACGAGGAACGCGACGTAGGCGTCCGCGTCCGAGCGCCCGTCGGCGGCCGCCGGGCTGCCGGTCAGGACGGTCGAGGCGGTGACGGCGGTGACGACCGCGGCGACGAGGAGCCGACGGGACGAGACGCGAGTGCTTTTCATGATGACCTCCGGGTCGTTGCCCGGCTCGGTGCCGGACACCCGGAGTGTTCGGTGCGCTGGTATCAGCCCTGCCCTCGATGCGGTATCAGCCGGGTATCGGAGCCGTTGACGCGGTATCGGGGGCCGGGCAAAGTCAGGCCGTGACCCTGTCCTTGCTCGGCCCGCTGCAGGTCGATGGCGACGGGCAGCTGTCGCCCCGGGACCGGGTGGTGCTCTCAGCACTCGCGATCCGCTCCGGCGACGTGCTCACGGCCGAGCAGCTCGCCGACGCCCTCTGGGGCGAGTACCCGCCGCCCTCCTGGCCCAAGGTCGTCCAAGGCTGCGTCGCGAGGCTGCGCCTGTCCATCGGGCGGCAGGCGATCGAGACCACGAGCGGCGGCTACCGGCTGGCCCTGGCGGACGATGAGATCGACGTACGCCAGTTCGAGGTGCTCATCGAGCGAGCGCGGCAGCAGACGGCGACAGGTGAGCACGACCGGGCCGCCGCCCTGCTCGCGCAGGCGCTCGACCTCTGGCGCGGCGCCGCACTCCCCGACCTGGACCGGTGGCCGGACGGCCGCACCGAGGCCACCCGCCTGGACGAGCTGCGGCTCGGCGCCCAGGAGGCGTTGCTGACCGAGCGCGCCGCCGGCCGCCGCGACGTCGTCGCGGACGCCACGGCCCTTGTGGCGGCCCAGCCGCTGCGCGAGACCCGCTGGTGGCTGCTCGCCCTCGCCCTGTACCGCGCTGGACGCCAGTCGGACGCACTGTCGGCACTTCGCCGGGCCCGACGCACCCTTCAGGACGAGCTGGGTCTCGATCCCGGTCAGCAGCTCGTCGAGCTCGAACTCGCGATCCTCAACCACGATGCCGGACTGGCGGCCCCGGCGCTGCCGACGTCGACGGACCGGGGTGTGTGCCCGTACCAGGGGCTCGTCGTCTACGACCGTGGCGACTCCGAACGCTTCTTCGGCAGGGACGAGGAAACCGCCGCCTGCGTGCGTGTGCTGCGTGACTCGTCGCTGCTCGTAGTGGCAGGGCCGTCGGGCTCGGGTAAGTCATCCCTCGTGCGGGCAGGTGTCGTCCCCCGGCTGGAACGGACCGGGCGACACGTCGTGGTCATCACGCCCGGGACCGATCCACGCGGTGCTCTGGCCGGAGCCGTGGCGGCACCCGGGCGCGACCTGGTCGTGGTCGTGGACCAGCTCGAGGAGTTGTTCACCGGCCGGCAGGAGCCGGACCTGGTTCGGGAGTTCCTCGACAACGTCGCCGGGCTGGTGCGGTCCGGGCGGGGTGTCGTTCTCGTCGTACGCGCCGACCACGTGGGGGGCTTCTCGCGGTCTCCCGCGGTCGCCCGCCTGGTGGAGCGCGGCCTGCACCTCGTGACGTCGATGACCGATTCGGACCTGCGGGCGGCGATCGTGGGACCTGCGCAGCAGGTCGGCCTGCGGCTCGAGCCTGGTCTGGTCGAACTGCTGGTGCGCGACGTCGAGGGCGAACCCGGAGCGTTGCCGCTGCTCTCGCACGCGCTGGCCGAGACCTGGGAGCGGCGCGAGGCCGGGGTGCTGACCGTCGAGGGCTACCAGGCCACCGGGGGCATCCGCGAGGCGGTGGCCCAGTCCGCCGAGCGCATGTGGGAGTCGCTGGCCCCACCGCAGCGGGCCACCGCGCGGGCCCTGATGCTGCGCCTCGTGACGGTGATGCCCGACGGCGAGCCGGCCGCGGCCCGCCTTCCGCTGTCATCGGTCGCCGGCGACCCCGGGCGCGAGCAGCTGCTCGACCTGCTCGCCCGCTGCCGCCTGGTGACAACAGACGAGGCGAGCGTGACCGTTGCGCACGAGGCTGTGATCCGCGCCTGGCCGCGGTTGCGGTCCTGGCTGGACGAGGACTCGGCCGGCCTGCTGACAGTGAGGCACCTCAGCGTGGCAGCGGATGACTGGGACGGTCGGGGCCGCCCGGACAGCGAGCTCTACCGTGGCAGCCGGCTCAGCTCGGTGCAGGAGTGGCGCCGGCGCACATCACCCAGCCTCTCCGGCGCCGAGGAGGCGTTCCTGGACGCGTCCCTCGCGTTGGCGACGGCGGAGCACGCGGACGCTCGGGCCCGCACTGCGCTGCTGGCCCGTCAGCACCGGCGACTACGCGGTGCGCTGGCCGGCACCGCAGTGGCCCTCGT
Organism: Sporichthyaceae bacterium; assembly: GCA_040004585.1. GTDB lineage: Bacteria > Actinomycetota > Actinomycetes > JACCUZ01 > JACCUZ01 > JBDUAP01. The sequence continues at coordinate 3,915 of JBDUAP010000091.1, read as the reverse complement.
GCTCGCCCTGGTCGCCGGGCTGGTCGCCGTCGAGCAAGGGCAGCGGACGGCGCGCGCGGCACGGACGGCGCTTGTCGAACGGCTCGTCGCGCAGAGTGCCGCCCTGCGCTCAACCCACCGGGACCTGGCTGCGCTGCTGGCGGTCGAGGCCTACCGTATCCGGCCCTCTGCGGCGACCCGGGGGGCGTTGCTCGGCGTTTTCACGGCCGCGCCGGGCTTCCTCGGCTTCACGGCCACGGACACCGCCGGCCGCGCCGTTCCGCTCAGCGCCGGCCGCCTCCTCCCTGGCGGCAGCACCCTGCTGGCGGTCGGCGTCGACGGCGTGGCCCGGCTGCTGGACCTGGGCTCCGGCCGCGTCCGGGGCCGGTTCCCCGCTCCCGCACTGCCGCCGATCGACTCCCGGATGGACCTCAGCCGGAACGGCAGGACGCTCGCTGTCGTCTCGTGGGAAGGCCCGGAGCGAGGCGGCGGCCGGGCCACCCTGTCGGTCTACGACACCCAGTCCCGCAGCCTGCTCACCGACGCCCGGCTGCCGTTCGATGTCGGCGCGGTGGCGGTGAGCCCCGACGGCCACTACGTCGCGGTGTCGGGCTATGACGACGGGCACGTGCTCGTGTTCGACATCGCCGGGCACCCGCAGCTGCCCGAGCTGCTGACCGTCAGCTCGAGGGCACGCGGCGTGCAGCTGCTGCCGACGGTCGGGTCGGCGCCGGGGTTCACCAAGAACCGGCACACCGCAGCGCTGGCCTTCCTTCCCGACGGGTCACTGCTCGCCGGCTCCGAGGTCGGCATCGTGCGCGTGGTGGACCCGGCGACCGGGCAGGTGGTCCGCCGGTTGACCGGCGCACCGCCCCTCACCAGCAACAACACCTTCACCCTGTCTGGCGACGGCTCCGTGGTGGTCTCGACGGGGTCGGCCGGCGTTGCGCGCTGGGACCTGACGCACGGCGGCACCGCGTGGGCAGTCGACGTCCCTGAGAGCCGCTGCGGCACCGCTGTCCTGCTCGACCGGCAGGTGCTCTGCGGTGGCCGGGTGGGCCAGGTGGAGGCGCTCGACGCAGCGACCGGGCTTCCCGCGACCTCGAGGTACGACATGCAGCGAGGGGTCGTGTCAGCGCTGGTCGTGACCCCCGACGCGAAGACCTTGGTCGAGCTGAGCGCGAGCCAGCCGGTGCTGGCGACATGGCGACTGGACGGCAGCGGCCTCATCACCCGACTGCTCCCGCCTACCGGTGCCCCCACGGGCTACGACGCGTCCGGACGCCTGCTCCTCATGTCCGGCCCCGACACCGTCGTCGACCGGTTCGGCGTGCGCAGGCCGGTCTGGCGGGTCGTCGACGCCCGGTCCGGCGCGCTGGTGCGTCGCGACGACCACGACCTCGAGCCGCTCTGGACCGACCAGCCGGCCCGCCTCGCCGCCTGGAACGACACCGGGCGGGGCGTGGTCCGCGACGTGCGCGACAACCGGACGACGGCTCGACTCGACGGCGGGTTCGGCGACCCCCCACTGGGGCAGTCGGTCTCGGCCGACGGTAGTCGGCTGCTGGCATGGGGATCCTACGGCTCGGGGCGGATCGACGTGTGGGAGGTCTGGGACCTGCGCACAGGGGAGGGAGTAGCGGCGCAGTTTGCCAACGGCGGCAACGGCGGTGCACTGACCCGGTCCGGCCGGCTCCTCGTGTGGTCGGACGACGACGGCTTGTCCACCTACCGGACCAGCGACGGGCGCCTCCTTGCGCGGCGACCCGGCCTGAGCGTAGGGACCGTCTCCCCGACTGGCGTGGTCGTCGCCTCCGGCGCAGACGGTGCCCTGCACTTCCTCGACAGCCGAAACCTGCGGAACGTCGGCCCACCCCTGAGCGGCGGCGCAGGCGCAGCGGTGCAGCTGGCTTTCAGCCGCGACGGGGGCCTGCTCGCCGCACTGGGCGAGGGCGGCCGCGTGCGGCTCGTCGATGTGGCCAGCAGGACCCAGCTGGGCGAGCCGATCGAGCTTGGCGGTGACCGGAGCATCGCGGTGCGGCCGGACGGGCTGGCGCTGGCCCAGCCGGGCGCTAAAGGCCTGCTCCTGTGGGACCTTCGCCCGACCCGGTGGCGCACCGCGGCCTGCCGGTACGCCGGCCGCGCCCTGACACGGGAGGAGTGGCAGAGGTTCCTGCGAGCCGTCGGCGACTACCGACCGGCCTGCCCGGCCCGGTGACGGCTATCGCCCAGCGCACCAGCGAGCACCGACGCCGCGCGCTCGACGCCGTCGTCACTGGCGTCCAGGTGGGTGACCGCGCGCAGGTGCCGCCGGTCGAGCAGGCTGAGCAGCACCCCCTGGTCGCGGCAGGCCCCGACGATGTCGGCGGCCGCCTCGGTCTCCACCACCACGATGTTGGTCTCCACGGTGGCGGGGTCGACTGATCCCGCCGCCGCCTCGGCCAGCATCTCGGCGAGCCGCCGGGCCCGCCGGTGGTCGTCGGCCAGCCGGTCGACGTGGTAGTCCAGCGCGTGCAGCCCGGCTGCCGCTAGGATTCCGACCTGGCGCATCCCGCCGCCGAGCCGCTTGCGCCACACCCGGGCCGCCGCCACCCGCTCGGCCGTGGTGGCCAGCAGCGACCCGACCGGCGCACCCAGCCCCTTGGACAGGCAGACCGACACGGTGTCGAACAGTCGCCCGTACGCCGGGAGCTCGACGCCGCTGGCGACGTGCGCGTTCCACAGGCGGGCGCCGTCCAAGTGCAGGGCCAGGCCCGCGTCGTCGGCGACCTTGCGCAGGCGCTCCAAGTGGGCCAGCGGCTGCACGGTGCCGCCGCCGAAGTTGTGGGTGTTCTCGACCGCCACGGCGACCGTCGAGACGAGGTAGGGCCCCGCGTCCGGCCGCATCAGCGCCTCGATCGCCGCGACGTCGACCAGGCCGCGGTCGGCGCTGTAGGTGCGAGTCGTGATCCCGGAGAACACCGCGGCTGCTCCGAGCTCCGCCCGCACCACGTGCGCGTCGGTGTCGCAGAGCAGCTCCTGGCCCGGCTTGACCAGCAGCCGCAGGCCGAGCTGGTTCGCCATCGAGCCGCTCGGAGTGAACACCGCCGCCTCGTGACCGAGCAGCGCGGCCACCCGGCTCTCGAGCTCGGTGACGGTCGGATCCTCGCCGTAGACGTCGTCGCCGACCGGTGCCGCCGCCATCGCCTCCCGCATCGCAGGCGTCGGCCGGGTGACGGTGTCGCTGCGCAGGTCGACCGGCACGTCAGCGGCGCTCGGCCAGCATCTCGGCGACCAGGAAGGCCAGCTCCAACGACTGGGCGTGGTTGAGGCGCGGGTCGCAGGCGGTCTGATAGCGGATCGGCAGGTCCAGCTCGCCGATGTTGCCCGAACCGCCGAGGCACTCGGTCACGTCGTCACCGGTCAGCTCGATGTGCAGCCCACCAGGGTGAGTGCCGAGCACGCGGTGCACCTCGAAGAACCCGCGCACCTCCTCGATCACGTCATCGAAGCGTCTCGTCTTGCGGCCATCAGGCGCCTCGAACGTGTTGCCGTGCATGGGATCGCAGACCCAGCCGACGTGGGCGCCGCTGGCCGTGACCTTCTCGATGATCGCGGGCAGCACCTCGCGCACCCGCCCGGCCCCCATCCGGGTCACGAACGTCAGTCGGCCCGGCTGCCGCTGCGGGTCGAGCTTCTCCACCAGGGCGATCGCATCGTCCGGCGTCGTGGCGGGACCGAGCTTCACGCCGAGGGGGTTGCGGATGCCGGCCACGAAGTCGATGTGCGCCCCGTCGATCGCCCGGGTCCGATCGCCCACCCAGAGGAAGTGCGCCGACACGTCGTACGGCGTATCGGTCCTGGAGTCGATCCGCGTCAGCGGCCGCTCGTAGTCGAGCAGCAGCGCCTCGTGGCTGGAGTAGAGGTCGACCGTGCGGAACTCCTCGGTGTCCACCC
>JBDUAP010000419.1:0-2554 GCA_040004585.1 Sporichthyaceae bacterium | reverse complement strand
TGCCCGGTCGAGGCGATCTTCTACGAGGACGACACCCCGGAGCAGTGGAAGGACTACTACAAGGCGAACGTCGAGTTCTTCGACGACCTCGGCTCACCGGGCGGTGCCTCGAAGATGGGCAAGATCGACAAGGACCACCCGCTGATCGCGGCGCTGCCGCCGCAGGAACAGCCGGAGAGCCACTGAGCAAGGTGCCCGCGAGCGCGGTGGAAGGGCTGTCCATGCTGTCCGCGCGGCTGCCCGTCTTCCCGTGGGACACCCTGGTCCCATACGACGAGCTCGCCCGGGCCTATGCCGACGGCATCGTCGACCTCTCGGTCGGCACGCCGGTCGATCCGACGCCGGCCAATGTGCAAGCCGCTCTGACGGCTGCCGCGGACGCGCCGGGATACCCCCTGACGGCCGGCACCACCGTCCTGCGTGAGGCGGTGGCCGGCTGGTTCGCCCGCCGCCGCGAGGTTCCCGACCTCGACCCGGACGGCGTCATGCCGACCATCGGGTCCAAGGAGCTGGTCGCCTGGCTCCCGACGCTCCTGGGGCTCGGTGCCGGCGACGTGGTCGTCCTGCCGGAGATCGCCTACCCGACGTACGTCGTGGGCGCTCGCCTCGCCGGTGCCACTCCGGTGGCCGCGGACGGGCTGACCGCCCTTGGGCCGCAGCGGGTGCGCCTGGTGTGGGTCAACTCGCCGTCCAACCCCACCGGTCGCGTGCTGCCTAGGGAGCACCTGCGCAAGGTGGTCGCCTGGGCACGGGAGCGCGGCGCCGTGGTGGCCTCGGACGAGTGTTATGCCGAGCTGGGTTGGGAAGGCGCGCCGGTGTCGGTGCTGCACCCCGACGTGACCGGTGGGTCGCACGATGGTGTGCTCGCCGTCTACTCGCTGTCCAAGCAGTCCAACCTGGCCGGTTACCGCGCCAGCGTGGTTGCCGGCGACGTCCGGCTGGTGCGTGAGCTGCTCGAGGTGCGCCGGCACGCCGGCATGATCGTGCCGGCGCCGGTGCAGGCCGCGATGGTCGCGGCGTTCGGTGACGACGTGCACGTCGCCGAGCAGCGGGAGCGTTACGCCCGACGGCGGGCTGTGCTGATGCCCGCACTCGATGCCGCCGGCTTCCGCATCGAGCACTCCCAGGCCGGGCTCTACCTCTGGGCCACCCGTGACGAGGACTGCTGGGAGTCAGTGCGGCACCTGGCTGGCCTGGGCATCCTGGTCGCCCCTGGCTCCTTCTACGGAGTCGCCGGATCGCGGCACGTGCGGCTCGCTCTCACCGCGACCGACGAGCGGGTCGCCGCGGCTGTTCGGCGCCTTTCTGAGTGACATCAGCGGCCGCGCGTGTTGTTGCCGCTCTCCACCGCGACGTGCACGTGGTCGAGGTGTCGCAGGATCGGGTTGGTGCGGTCGCCGCTCGGGTGGACGTAATCCCGCCACCCGACCGACGAGGCCCACGACGTCCAGATCCGGTCGGAGTAGATGACCGAGAGCACGTCGTACTGGTCGGCGTGCGCCATCGCCCACTGCGCGAACACCCAGCCGCGCCGGGTTTGCGCCGCGTTGCCCAGCGGCCGGAAGAAGACGTCGATGGCCCGGCCGTCGTAGTGGGAGCTGTTGTCGACGTGACCCGTCGTGATGCCGCCGGGCGCGAACCCGCCGTCCGGCAGCGGGCCGAACCGGGCCCGCCACGCCTTCCGTACCCGCTGCGCGCGGGGTGTGAGTCCGGACCGGCCCTCAGGTTCGGGCTGGACGTGGTCGCGGAAGACCTGGCAGCTCAACCAGTCCGCGGATCCCGACCCCAGCAGGGTCGCGGCAATGCGCTCGGCGGTCTCTGCCGGCTGACCGAGCTTCACCGCGACCGTTGCCGCGAAACGCGCTCGCGCCATCCTGCCTCGTACGACAGCGGCAGCCGCCGTTGTGAGCTGCTTCGCCTGGTCGCCCGTGAGGTAGACGAGATCGTCGGGGTCACCGATCCAGCACGGCCGCCAGGGTTCAGCGACGGTGCTTCCCGCGCTCGGCGTGAGCGAGGCGCTATGTGTCAACTGCTCGCGACCCGCGGCCGAGAGGCCGAGGCCTGCGACGACAACCACCGTGACGGCCGCGACCACCCCAACGACGGGTGCCCGCACCTCAGCCTCCCTCGACCACGTCGACGTGGACGTGGTCCTCGTGCAGAAGGATCGGGTTGTCCGTCGGGCCGCCGGGATATTCGTAGTCCCGCCAGCCGGAGACCGAGCGGTGCGCGGTCCAGACCGAGCGGTCGAAGATCACCGTCGCCACGGCGAGCCGCTCGGCGTGCGCGACTGCCCAGGAGGACTGCGCCCAGCCGCGCTGTTGGTTCGTTTCGCTGACCGGCCGGAAGAACACGTCGATGGCCCGACCCTCGTAGTGCGCCGAGCCGTCGATGTGACCCCTGGCGACGCCCGTGGGCTCGAAGCCACCGAGGGTCTGCTTACCGAAGACCTCGCGCATGGCTCGTCGCAGCGTGTCTGCCCTGGGGGTCAGGCCGAGGCTGCCGGGGTCCTCTCGCGAGGGACGGTCGCCGAGGCGGAAGGTCGTCAGCGTGC
>JBDUAP010000418.1:0-2557 GCA_040004585.1 Sporichthyaceae bacterium | reverse complement strand
GTCGACTCCGAGCGGGCGCAGTACTGGCTCGGCGTCGGCGCGCAGCCGACCGAGCCGGTCGCCGCCATCCTCAAGGTCACTGGTGACTGGCAGAAGTTCAAGGGCCTGCCGGGCCAGGAGGGCACGCTGCGCGTCGCCGAGCCCAAGGTCAGCAAGAAGACGGTCTTCGAGGCCGCCGCCAAGGACTCCGTCGGAGAGGCCAAGGACGGCGCGACCACGCCGAAAAAGCGCACCGCCAAGAAGGCCGCTGCCAAGACGACCGAAAGCGCGCCCGAGGCGAGCAACGCCGCTCCCACCGCCGAGCCGGCAGCTACCGAGCCGGTAGCGGCCGAGCCCGCTGAAGCGACGGCAGTCGAGACCGCCGCGGCAGAGCCGGTCGCCGGGGCGACCGCCCCGGCCACCGAGGACGCCACTGCGGCAAGCCCGGACACCGCCGCGGCCGAGACCGCCAAGGACGAGGGCTGACGATGCTCGAGGAAGCTCTCGAGCACCTGGTCCGCGGCATCGTCGACCACCCCGACGACGTGTCCGTCCGTGACCGCAACAACCGTCGCGGTCGCCGCCTCGAGGTGCGCGTGCACCCCGACGACCTCGGCAAGGTGATCGGTCGCAACGGGCGCACCGCGAAGGCGCTGCGCACCGTCATCGGCGCGCTGGGCCCGGAGCGCAGCGTGCGGGTGGACTTCCTCGACGTCGACGAGCGCTGACCCGCCCAGGCAGGGCAGGCGCCTTGATGGAGGTCGTCGTCGCGCGCATCGGGCGCCCGCACGGCATCAAGGGCGAGCTCTCGGTCGAGGTCCGCACCGACGAGCCCGAGCGCCGGCTCGGCCCCGGTGTCACCGTGCGCACCGACCCCGCGACCGCCGGGCCGCTCACGATCACCGCGGGCCGCGTGCACAGCGGGCGGTTGCTGCTCACCTTCGACGGCGTCACCGACCGCACAGGTGCCGAGGCCCTGCGCGGCGTCCTCCTCGTTGCCGATGTGGACCCGGACGAGCGCCCCGAGGACCCCGAGGAGTTCTACGACCACCAGCTCGTCGGTCTGGCCGTGCTCACGGTCGACGGCGTGCACGTCGGAGAGATCGACGAGGTGCTGCACCTGCCCGGCCAGGATGTCTTGGCAGTACGACGGGCACCTGGCGCGGACGCGCGGACCGATCTGCTGGTCCCATTCGTGGCTGCGCTGGTGCCGACGGTCGACGTCGCCGGGGGTCGCGTCGTGATCGACCCTCCGCCGGGGCTGATCGACGGCGCCACCGATGCGCCCGACCCGTCCGTCGAGCCGGCGGACTGACACCGTGCGCGTCGACGTCATCACCATCTTCCCCGACTACCTCGACCCGCTGCGCCTGTCGCTGATCGGCAAGGCCCGCGCCGACGGCGTCCTGGACGTGCGTGTCCACGACCTGCGCCGCTGGACGACCGACCGTCACCGCACGGTCGACGACACGCCGTACGGCGGCGGGGCCGGCATGGTCATGCGGCCGGAGCCGTGGGGTGACGCACTCGACGAGGTCGCCGCACCCGACGGGTCCGGCGCCGTGCCGCACCTCGTCGTCCCCACCCCCGCGGGCACCCCGTTCACCCAGGCGCTGGCCGGCGAACTAGCGCAGCAGCCCTGGCTGGTGTTCGCGTGCGGGCGCTACGAGGGCATCGACCACCGCGTCCTGGAGTCCGCGGCGACGCGGATGCCGGTGACCGAGGTGTCGCTGGGCGACTACGTCCTCGGCGGTGGCGAGGTAGCGGCTCTCGTGGTCATCGAGGCAGTCGCCCGACTGGTCCCCGGAGTGATCGGAAATGCCGACTCGCTCGTCGAGGAGTCGCATGCAGCTGGCCTGCTGGAAGGCCCCGGCTACACCAAGCCGGTCTCCTGGCACGGCCTGGACGTCCCCGACGTCCTGCTCTCCGGCGACCACGCGCGGATCGCCCGCTGGCGCCGAGACCAGGCGCTACGCCGTACGGCCGAGCGCCGTCCCGACCTGCTCGCCGCGCTGGATCCTGGCGCGCTCGACCGCCACGACAGCGCGCTGCTGGCCGAGCTCGGCTGGAGTCTGCAGCCCAGCGGGCGATTGGGACTCACCGCACCGCCTGTGGCAGACTGACCGACTGTTGCCCCGGCCGATCCGGCGCCCCTGCCACAGGGGGAGCGCGAACCGCCCGGCTGGAGCCCGACAACCACCACGTGACGTGGGTGACCTGTGGCACCGCGAGAGATGAGACCCCAATGCAGACGCTGGACGCCCTCGACGCCGCCTCGAAGCGCTCGGACATCCCCGTCTTCCGCCCCGGCGACACCCTCAAGGTGCACGTCAAGGTGATTGAGGGCACTCGCTCGCGGATCCAGGTCTTCCAGGGAGTAGTCATCCGCCGTCAGGGCGGCGGCTCACGCGAGACGTTCACGGTGCGCAAGATCAGCTTCGGCGTCGGTGTCGAGCGGACGTTCCCGGTGCACACGCCGGTGATCGACAAGATCGAGGTCGTCACCAAGGGCGATGTCCGTCGCGCCAAGCTCTACTACCTGCGTGACCTGCGCGGCAAGGCCGCCAAGATCAAGGAG
>JBDUAP010000090.1:0-8577 GCA_040004585.1 Sporichthyaceae bacterium | reverse complement strand
CGTGCTGGAGGCGGAAGACGGTCTCGGGGTTGAACAGGTGCAGCTCGCCCTCGCGACGCCACTGGTACTCACCGCCGACGTCGAGGTTGCGGTGACTCGGTCGGGTGCCGCTGCGGGGGTAGGCCACGGCATGCCGACGAGCCACCTCTTCGGCGATGACGTCGATGCCGATGCCGCCGAGCTTGGAGGACGTACCGGTGAAGTAGCGGTCGACGAGCTCCTGCTCGAGACCGAGCGCCTCGAAGACCTGGGCACCGTGGTAGGACGCGACCGTCGAGATGCCCATCTTCGACATCACCTTGAGGACGCCCTTGCCCAGCGCCTTGATGAGATGACGTACGGCGAGGTCCGGGCGGGTCGGGTCGACTCCGGGAACCAGGCCGTTCACCGCGAGGTCCTCAACGGTCTCCATCGCGAGGTAGGGATTGACCGCGGACGCGCCGTAGCCGATGAGCAGCGCGACGTGGTGCACCTCGCGCACGTCACCGGCCTCGACCACGACACCGACCTGGGTGCGGGTGCGCTCCCGGATCAGGTGGTGGTGCACCGCGCTGGTGAGCAACAGGGACGGGATCGGCGCATGCTCGGCGTCGGAGTCGCGGTCGGAGAGCACGATGAACCTCGCGCCGTCGGCCACCGCTGCACTGACCTCGGCGAAGATCTCCTCCAGCCGCGCCTGCAGGGCCGCACCGCCACCGGCCACCGGGTAGAGACCGCGGATGCGGCTCGCGGCGAAGCCCGGCAGGTCGCCGTCGCGGTTGATGTGCACGATCTTGGCAAGCTCGTCGTTGTCGATCACCGGGAACGACAGGGCGACCTGCCGGCAGTGCGCCGGTGTCGCGGTCAAAACGTTCTGGTCTGGTCCGATCGCCGTACCGAGGGAAGTGACGAGCTCCTCGCGGATCGCGTCCAGTGGTGGGTTGGTCACCTGCGCGAACAACTGGCTGAAGTAGTCGAACAGCAGCCGTGGCCGTTGCGAGAGGACGGCGATCGGCGTGTCGGTGCCCATCGAACCGAGCGGCTCGGCTCCGGCCCGGGCCATCGGGTTCAGCAGCACCCGCAGCTCTTCCTCGGTGTAGCCGAAGGTCTGCTGGCGGCGGGTGACGCTGGCCCGGGAGTGCACGATGTGCTCCCGGTCGGGGAGATCGGCCAGGTGGAACTGACCGGCGTGCAACCACTCGTCGTAGGGAGCCTCGGCCGCGAGCTCGGCCTTGATCTCGGCGTCGTCGACGATGCGACCCCGGTCGGTGTCGACGAGGAACATCCGGCCCGGCTGCAGCCGACCCTTCCGCACCACCGTTGACGGGTCGAGGTCGAGAACGCCGACCTCGCTGGCCAGCACCACGAGGCCGTCGGAGGTCACCCAGTAGCGGGCCGGCCGGAGACCGTTGCGGTCGAGCACCGCGCCGATCAGGGCTCCGTCGGTGAACGTGATGCAGGCCGGGCCGTCCCACGGTTCCATCAGTGCGGCGTGGAACTCGTAGAACGCGCGGCGGGCCGGATCCATCTCGGTGTGGTTCTCCCACGCCTCCGGGATCATCATCAGCACGGCATGCGGCAGCGAACGCCCGCCCATGTGCAGGAGCTCGAGCACCTCGTCGAAGGAGGCGGAGTCGCTCGCGCCTGGCGTGCAGATCGGCAGCAGCCGGCTGATGTCACCGGGAATCAGGTCGCTCTCGAGCTGGCTCTCCCGCGCGGCCATCCAGTTGCGGTTGCCCTTGACTGTGTTGATCTCGCCGTTGTGCGCGATCAACCGGTAGGGATGGGCCAGCGGCCAGGACGGGAACGTGTTCGTCGAGAAGCGCGAGTGCACGAGCGCCAGTTCGCTGATGAAGCGCCGGTCGGAAAGGTCGGGAAAGAACGGCTCGAGCTGCCCTGTGGTCAGCATCCCCTTGTAGACCAGGGTCCGCGCCGACAGCGACGAGAAGTAGACGCCAGCCTCCCGCTCGGCGCGCTTGCGCAGGCAGAACGCCAGGCGCTCCAGCGCCATCCCGACCAGGCGGGCACCGGCAGCGCTCACGAACAGCTGCCGGAACCGCGGCATCACCCCACGGGCCGTGCTGCCGAGCAGCGCCGGCGCAACTGGGACCTCGCGCCAGCCGAGCACCGCCAGGCCCTCCTCCGCGGCGATCCGTTCGACGGCTGCCTGGGCGCTCGCAGCACCGGCGTCGTCGTCGGGGAGGAAGGCGCAGCCCACCGCGTAGCTACCGCGGTCGGGCAGCTCGAACGGGACGGTCGCGCGCAGGAACGCATCGGGGACCTGCACGAGGATGCCGGCGCCGTCTCCCGAGTCCGGCTCGCTGCCCGACGCCCCGCGGTGGTCTAGGTTGCGCAGGGCGGTCAGCGCCTGGTCGACGATCTGATGGCTCGGCTGTCCGGACAGTGTCGCGACGAAGGCGACCCCGCACGCGTCGTGCTCGTGGGCACCGTCGTACAGGCCCTGCGGGGCGGGGTGTCCGGCCGGCATCGGCGCGCTCCCTTCTCGTCGATGGCGCACAGGCATCGACCGAGGGACAGCGCTGGCCCTGCGGTATTGCGGATCAGCCTAACCCGTGGCAGGAGCGCAGCGTCAACAGGACACGCAGGCTGCGACTGCGCTCAGCCGATGCCCCCGACGTTGACCAGGCTGCCGACACCGTAGGTGACCGCCGCCGCGACCGCACCGATGGCCACTTGCCGGCTCCCGCCGTACCACCAGGGCCGCGGCGTCAGCCGGGTCACCAGCGCTCCGCAGAGGAAGAGTCCCGTGAGGGTAAGCACGAGTGCCGGCCAGAGTCCCTGAGCGCCCAGCAGGTAGGGCAGCAGCGGCAGGACGGCACCGATGGCGAACGAGACGAACGAGGAGCCGGCGGCCAACGTCGCCGACGGCAGCGCTCCCGGGTCGAGGCCCAGCTCCTCGCGGACGTGCACGTCGAGCGCGACGGCCGGGTCGCGGGACAGCTGCCGGGCCACCTCCCGGGCTAGATCGGGGTCCAGCCCCTTCTCGACGTACATGCCCGCGAGTTCGCGCTCCTCCGCCAGCGGGCGCTTGGCGATCTCGTTGCGCTCGGTCTCGATCTCGGCCAGGGCCTGCTCTACCTGCGACCGGACCGAGATGTACTCCCCCGCCGCCATCGAGAAGGCACCGGCGACCAGCCCCGCAACGCCGGCCAGGACCACGATCTTGCTGCCGCTGCTCCCAGCTGCGACGCCCGCGATCAGGGCGAAGTTCGAGACGAGCCCGTCGGACGCGCCGAACACCGCCGGCCGCAGCCAGCCGCCGGTGACGTCGCTGTGCTCGTGCTGCACGTCCTGCAGCGTCATGCCCGGACCTCCTCGTCGCTCGGCGTCCCATCGCCCGGCGTCCCATCGCCGCTCGGCGTCCCATCGCTCGGCGTCCCGCCCGCGGGGTCCTCCGCGGGAGCCGCGTCGTAGCGGACCACGGTCTCGCGGCCCGGACGCCGCCGGGCCGACACCGCGAAGTAGGTCACGGCGCCCAGGAACACGAGCAAGCAGGTCCAGATGTTCAACCGCAAGCCGAGGATGTCGTTGGCCGGGTCGATGCGCAGCGCCTCGATCCAGGCCCGGCCTACCGTGTAGGCAGCCACGTACAAGGCGAACGCCCGGCCGTGCCCCAGCTTGAAGCGACGGTCGGCCCAGAGCACCAGCGCGGCCACGCCGAGGTTCCAGATCAGCTCGTAGGCGAACGTCGGGTGGTAGTACCCCTCACCCGTGCACGGCTGCTTCTGGTTGGCGCAGGTGATGTGCACCGCCCAGGGCAGGTCAGTAGCCCGGCCGTACAGCTCCTGGTTGAAGTAGTTGCCCAGCCGCCCGATCGCCTGCGCGATGACGATCCCCGGCGCGAGGGCGTCGGCGAACGGCGGCAGCTTGATGCCACGCCGCCGGCAGCCGATCCACGCGCCCACCCCCCCCAGCGCGATCGCGCCCCAGATGCCCAGCCCGCCCTGCCAGATGTACAGGGCGTGCAGCGGCTCGCCACCCGTGCCGAAGTAGGGCTCCGGGGTGGTGATCACGTGGTAGATCCGACCGCCGAGGATGCCGAACGGCACCATCCAGGTGGCGATCTCGGTGACGTCGCCGGCCCGGCCGCCGCGGGCGACCCAGCGCCGCTCCCCCAGCCAGACGGCCACGATGATCCCAGCGATGATGCACAGCGCGTATGCGCGCAGCGGCACCGGGCCGAGATGCCAGACGCCTTGCGCCGGGCTCGGGATCGAGAGGGATGCCATCACCTCTGCAGGCTACCCGCGGGCGTCACGACGGCAGGGCGGCGAGCCGGGCGAGGTCCGACCGGAGGTCTTTGACCGGCATCTCCGCCGACCACACAACGCGGGCGGTCCCGTCGCGGAAGGCCGTCACCTGGGTGCCATGGGATACCCCGTAGCCCCCGTCAGTGGACGGCTCCGTGCCGGCGTAGGCGATGTTCAGCGACGCCGCCGCGGCCTTCACCGTCGGGAGCGGTGCGGTCAGACCGACGTACGCCGGGTCGAACCGGTCCAGGTAGCCGCGGACGACGGTGGGGGTGTCCCGATCGGGATCGGTGGTGATGAAGACCATCTCCACCTGTTCGCGAACCGGGGCGTCCACGCGGCGCAGAGCCGACGCGATGTTTGCCAGGACGACGTTGCACACGTCCGGGCAGTGGGTGTAGCCGAAGAACACCAGGGTGATCGCACGGTCGGCATCGGCCGCCGGGGTGAAGCGCCGACCTGCCGTGTCAGTGAAGGCCTGGTCGGGCAACGGGTACGGGTGCTGGATCGCCGTGCCGGCGAAGCCTCCCGATGAGGAATGGCCGGCGTGCACACCGACGTCTCCGGGGGGCGCGCAACTCGCGGTCAGCGCGACGAGGAGCAGGGCGGCCGCGATCGGTCGCGACATCAACGCGGTGCCGCGCGTGCTGCGCGTACCCCGTCGGCCAGCTCGGCTGCGAGGGTGGCCAACGCCTTTTCCCCCGCCTGCGGCGATTCCGCATCAAGCAGAACGCGGACGAACGCAGACCCCACGATCACGCCGTCGGCGAAGGACGCCACCTCGGCCGCCTGTTCGCCGGTGGACACCCCAAGCCCGACACACACCGGCAGGTCGGTGACCGAGCGGGTCCGCTCGACCAGCCGGGCAGCCGCCTTCCCCACGCTGGCGCGCGCGCCGGTCACCCCCATCGTGGACGCCGCGTAGACGAAGCCACGGCAGTGCTCGGCCGTGTAGCGCAGCCGGTCATCGGTGGATGACGGCGCGACAAGGAAGACGCGGCCCAGGCCGGTCGCCTCGGACGCCGCGAGCCAGTCCGACGGCTCGCGCCCGGCCTCGTCCGGCGTCAGGTCGGGCGTGATCACGCCGGCGCCCCCCGCGTCGACCATGGCGTCGGCGAACCGGCGTACGCCGTATCGCTCGATCGGGTTCCAGTAGCTCATCACCAGCGTCGGTGCGCCGGTGGCCGCGACACCACGCACCGTATCGAGCACGTCTTCGGTGGTGGTGCCGGTCTGCAACGCAGCTTCGACCGCCTGCTGGATCGTGGGGCCGTCCATCAACGGGTCGGAATAGGGCAGACCGACCTCGACAATGTCGACGCCGCCGCGGACCATCGCCACTATCGCGTCGATGCCACCCTGGACCGACGGGTACCCGGCCGGGAGGTAGCCCACGAGGGCGGCTCGATTCTCGGCCCTGGCGGTGGCGAACACGGAGTCCAACGTGCTGACCGGCGTGCTCACCACCCGTCCCCCGACGCATCTGCCAGGTCCTGGTCGACGACGGCGGTCGCCGACGCGACGAGCTCCTCGTCACTGACGACGTGGAACCACTTGGCAGCGGTGTCGACGTCCTTGTCGCCGCGTCCGGAAAGGTTCACCAGCAACGTCGCGTCCGGCCCGAGCTCGTGACCGACCTTCATCGCGCCGGCGAGGGCGTGGGCGCTCTCGATGGCCGGGATGATGCCCTCGGTGCGGCAAAGCACGGCGAACGCGTCCATCGCCTCGGCGTCGGTGATCGGGGCGTAGGTGGCCCGGCCGGTGTCGTGCAGGTAAGCATGCTGGGGCCCGACGCCTGGGTAGTCGAGCCCGGCGGAAATCGAGTGCGACGGCACGGTCTGGCCCATCTCGTCCTGCATCACGTAGGTGCGGGTGCCGTGCAGGACGCCGGGCGACCCGCCCGCCATCCGGGCTGCGTGCCGGCCGGTCTCGACACCGTCGCCGCCAGCCTCGAAACCGTGAAGCCGCACGTCCGCGTCCTCCAGGAAGGCCGTGAAGATGCCCATCGCGTTCGAGCCGCCGCCGACGCACGCGATGACGGCGTCCGGTAGCGATCCGGTCAGGTCGAGCACCTGCTGGCGCGCCTCGTCGCCGATGACGCGCTGGAAGTCGCGCACCATGGCCGGGAACGGGTGCGGTCCGGTGACGGTGCCGAGGATGTAGTGGGTGCGCTCGACATTGGTGACCCAGTCGCGCATCGCCTCGTTGATGGCGTCCTTGAGCGTCTGGCTGCCAGCCTCGACCGGGATGACCTCGGCGCCCAGCAGGCGCATCCGGGCGACGTTGAGGGCCTGCCGACGGGTGTCCTCGGCGCCCATG
Source organism: Sporichthyaceae bacterium (assembly GCA_040004585.1). Taxonomy (GTDB): domain Bacteria; phylum Actinomycetota; class Actinomycetes; order JACCUZ01; family JACCUZ01; genus JBDUAP01. Next base: position 2,008 of record JBDUAP010000090.1, on the reverse strand, counting down.
TAGACCGTGCACTCGAGCCCGAGCAGGGCAGCAGCGGTCGCGGTGGCGACGCCGTGCTGGCCGGCACCGGTCTCGGCGATCACCCGCGGCTTGCCCATCTGACGGGTCAGCAGCGCCTGACCCAGCACGTTGTTGATCTTGTGCGAGCCGGTGTGGTTGAGGTCCTCGCGCTTGAGCAGGACCCGCGCGCCCCCGGCGTGCTCGCCGAACCTGCGCGCCTCGGTCACCGGGCTGGGGCGCCCGGTGTACGACGCGAGCAGCCCGGCCAGCTCCTCCTGGAACGCACTGTCCGTCCGGGCCTTCTCGTACGCCGCGGTCAGCTCGTCGAGCGCGGCCATCAGCGCCTCGGGGACGAACCGTCCTCCGTAGGGGCCGAAGTGCCCGGTCTCGTCGGGGTTCATCTCAGCGGTTGTGCTTGAGGGCCGGGTGGGCCCCGGCGGCGACCAGGTCGGCGACCGCGGAGCGCGGGTCGCGTCCGGTCACCAACGACTCTCCCACCAGAACCGCGTCCGCACCGGCGCGGGCGTAGTCGATGACGTCGTGCGGGCCGCGCACACCTGACTCGGCGATCCTGACCACGCCGGTGGGGATGTGTGGCGCCACCTGCTTGAACACGTTGCGGTCGACCTCGAGGGTGCACAGGTCACGCGCGTTCACGCCGATCACGCCGGCTCCCGCGTCCGCCGCCCGCTTCACCTCCTCGACGGTGTGACACTCGACAACCGGGGTCAGCCCCAGTGACTGCGCCCGTTCGATCAGCGAGACGAGCGCCTCCTGGTCGAGCGCGGCAACCACCAGCAGCGCCAGGTCGGCACCGTGTGCGCGCGCCTCCCAAAGCTGGTAGCTCGACACGATGAAGTCCTTGCGTAGGACAGGTACGTCGACGGCACGTCGTACCGCTTGCAGGTCTTCAAGGCTTCCGCCGAAGCGCCGCGCCTCGGTGAGCACGCTGATGACCGCGGCGCCACCGGCCTCGTAGTCGCCGGCCAGCGACGCGGGATCGGCGATCGGGGCCAACGCGCCCTTCGAGGGACTGGCCCGCTTGACCTCGGCAATGACCGCGACGCCCTCCGCGCGCAGCACCGGCAGTGCGTTGAGGCACGGCGGCCGGGTCGCGGCAAGCGACTTCAGGTCGTCGAGGCTGACGCGCTCCTGTCGCGCAGCGAGGTCGATCAGCACGTCGCGCAGGATGTCGTCGAGCACGCTCACGCGTCGGTCCCCTCGTTTCCCCGTCCACCGTCGACTGAGGTGGTGGTTGATCGTAACTGCGGCTGCCGCCGGGCCTGAAATTGCGGGGGCTACGGCGCGAGCGCCGCCCCGAACGGCAGGTTGCGGATCAGCCCGAACAGCACCACGCCGATGGCCAACGCCCAGATCAGTGCGGCAGGAGCCAGCTGCGTCCGGGCGGCGCCGGTCCAGCTCCGTTGCGCCCAGCGCAACCAGATCCACGCGAGCACGGGCAGGCTCGCGAGGGCCAGCACGTTGCGTCCCGCCGCCGCGGACAGGTCGCCCTGGGTCAGTGCGTGCATAGCGCGGAGCGTTCCGCAGCCGGGGCAGTAGTGCCCGGTCACCGCGAGGAACGGGCAGGTCGGGTAACGCCCCGGCTGGTTCGGGTCCACCAGACCCACGACGGTGAAGGCCACCGCCGCAGCTGCGACCGACGCGACCGGACCCCTCAGCCCCGCCAGACCACGTCGAGCCACGGCGTCGATGGTCGGGTTCATCAGTAGGTGGTGCTGTCGGATCCCGCCACCGCGGCCACGACCGCCAGCGCGATAAGGATGAGATAGACGACGCCCATCGAGATGGCCGACCAGGTGGCGAACTTCTTCGCCTTCTCCGCCGACGCGCCGGCGCCCGCGATGTCGCCGGCAGCCCACTTGCCGTTGACCTGGGCCGAGAACACGATCGAGGCAATGCCGAGCGGCGTGCAGCAAGCCACCGTCGTGATGATTGCCCACACCAGGTAGTTGTTGGGCGGCGGCGCGGCGGGATGGCAGTAGCCGGG
>JBDUAP010000089.1:0-8632 GCA_040004585.1 Sporichthyaceae bacterium | reverse complement strand
CTGGTGCTGCGGGCCGGGCTCACCTGGCGGCAGACGATGGTGCTGCGGGCCTACGCCAAGTACCTCCGCCAGGGTGGTTCGATGTTCAGCCAGACCTACATCGAGGAGTGTCTGAGCACGAACCGCCAGATCGCCCGGCTGCTGGTGCGGCTGTTCGAGGCGCGCTTCGACCCGCGCCATGTCGAGGACGCGGCCGACGTCGCCGATGGGCTGCGCGAGGAGATCACCGCTGCGCTGGACTCGGTCGAGAGCCTTGACCAGGACCGCATCCTGCGGTCCCTGCTCGGCGTGGTCGAGGCGACGCTGCGGACCAACTACTTCCAGACCGATGCCGACGGCAAGTCCAGGCCGTTCCTCTCGCTCAAGATGGACTCGCAGCTCGTGCCCGACCTGCCGCGACCGCGCCCGAAGTACGAGATCTGGGTCTACAGCCCGCGCTTCGAGGGTGTGCACCTGCGCTTCGGCGCTGTTGCGCGTGGTGGCCTGCGGTGGTCCGACCGCCGCGAGGACTTCCGCACCGAGGTCCTCGGCCTGGTGAAGGCCCAGATGGTCAAGAACGCCGTCATCGTCCCGGTCGGCGCAAAAGGTGGCTTCGTCGTCAAGCGACCGCCCACACCGACCGGTGACGCGGCTGCCGACCGCGAGGCGCTGATGGCGGAGGGCATTGCCTGCTACCGCGCTTTCGTCAGCGGCCTGCTCGACATCACCGACAACCTGGTGGGCGGCAAGGTGCAGCCACCACCCGACGTGGTCCGCCACGACGGAGATGACACCTACCTCGTCGTGGCAGCCGACAAGGGCACGGCGACGTTCTCCGACATCGCCAACGGTGTCGCAGCCGACTACGGCTTCTGGCTCGGTGACGCGTTCGCGTCCGGCGGGTCGGTGGGCTACGACCACAAGGCGATGGGAATCACGGCCCGCGGTGCCTGGGAGTCGGTCAAGCGGCACTTCCGCGAGATGGGTGTCGACACCCAGAGCGAGGAGTTCACCGTCGTTGGCGTCGGCGACATGTCCGGCGACGTGTTCGGCAACGGGATGCTTCTCTCGGAGCACATCAAGCTCGTGGCGGCGTTCGACCACCGCGACATCTTCCTCGACCCCAGCCCCGACCCGGCAGCGTCGTACGCCGAACGTCGTCGCCTGTTCGACATGCCGCGCTCGTCCTGGGCCGACTACGACGCAGGCCTGATCTCCAAGGGCGGGGGAGTGCATCCGCGTACGGCGAAGTCCATCCCGATCACGCCGGAGGTCCGAGCGGTGCTCGGCCTCGACGACGACGTGACGAAGCTGTCACCGCCCGAGTTGCTGCGCGCGATCCTGGCCGCGCCGGTCGACCTGCTGTGGAACGGCGGCATCGGCACCTACGTCAAGGCGAGCAGCGAGTCACATGCCGACGTGGGCGACAAGGCCAACGATGCGCTGCGGGTCGACGGGCGCGATGTGCGCGCCCGGGTGGTGGGCGAGGGCGGCAACCTGGGCTGCACCCAGCTGGGCCGCATCGAGTACGCGTTGGCCGGTGCGCAGGGCAAGGGCGGGCGCATCAACACCGACGCCATTGACAACTCGGCCGGCGTGGACACCTCCGACCACGAGGTCAACATCAAGATCCTGCTCGACCGGCTGGTGCTCGACGACGAGCTGCCCGCTGCGGACCGCAACACGCTGCTCGCCGACATGACCGACGAGGTCGCGGCGCTGGTGCTGGCCGACAACTACCAGCAGAACATCCTGCTCGGCAACGCCCGGCAGCAGGCCCACGAGATGATCTCCGTGCACCAGCGCTTCATCAGGGCGCTGGAGAAGCGCGGCGAGATCGACCGGGAGCTGGAGTTCCTGCCGAGCGACTCGGTCATCAACCAGCGGATGGCCGAGCGCCGCGGCCTGACCTCGAGCGAGCTGGCAGTGCTGGTCGCCTACTCGAAGATCACGCTGACCGAGCAGATCGTGCACTCCGAGCTGCCCGACGAGGAGTGGTTCCAGCGTGCCCTGCGCGGCTACTTCCCGCACCAGATCATCGAGCGGTTCGACACCCAGCTGAGCGACCACCCGCTGCGGCGTCAGATCATCACCACGCGCGTCAGCAACGACCTGGTCAACCGGGGCGGCGTGACGCTGGTCTTCCGCGCGGCGGAAGAGACCGGGGCCGGGCCGGTCGAGATCACCCGTGCCTACACGGTGGCCCGTGAGGTCTTCGCGTTCGAGCACTTCTGGGCGCAGATCGAGGCGGTGGACAACGTGGTGTCCACTGACGCGCAAACAGCCCTCTACCTCGAAGGGCGCCGGCTGATCGACCGCAGCATCCGCTGGCTGCTGCAGAGCCGTCGCTCGATGCTCGATGTCGCGGGGGAGATCGAGCACTTCCGGTCGGAGGTCTCCGAGCTCGTGCCGCGGATCCCGAGGCTGCTGGTGGGTGCGGAGCAGGACCGACTGGCCCGGCGGGCCGCCGAGCTGGAGGCGACTGGCATTCCGAAGCAGCTGGCACTGCAGGCGGCCGGGCTGCTCGACGCCTTCTCGCTGCTCGACGTCGTAGAGATCGCCGCGGCGGACAAGTGCCCGTCCATCGAGGTTGCCGGCGTCTACTTCGCGCTGTCCGAGCACTTCGAGGTGGACAAGCTGCTGAGCCGGATCACCGCCCTGCCGCGCGGCGACCGGTGGTCGGCGCTGGCCAGGTCGTCGTTGAGATATGACCTGTACGCCGCGCTCGCCGGCCTGACCTCCAACGTCCTGGCCTCCAGCGGGCCGGCTGACGACCCGGCCGAGCGCATCGCGGAGTGGGAGTCGCAGAACTCCGAGGGCCTGTCGCGTGCCCGCGGCACCCTGGACGAGATCGCCAACAGTGACAAGTCCGACCTCGCCACCATGTCCGTGGCTCTGCGAACGATCCGCACCCTGCTCCGCTCCTGAGCGGAAGCTGACGATCTCCCTTCATCGTCGAAATGTGGATGTGGATCTCCGAATGGCCCCAGTAGCCGCATTACCGCGATGAAGGGAGAGCCACTCCGAGGTCGGCGAAGGTGGTCCGCGCGCGGTCGAGGTCGGCATCGGTTAGGTCAGCTCGGGCTGTCAGCCGCAGCCGGGACCGGCCGTCCGGCACCGATGGCGGCCGGAAGCAGCCGACCCGGACGCCACGCTCGAGGCAGGCGTTGGCCGCCGCCACGGCCGAGGCGGCGTCGCCGATGAGCACCGACACGACCGCCGCATCGGGGGGTGACACCGCATGGCCGGTGGCTGCCGCGGCGTCGGCCAACTCGACTGCCCGGCTGCGCACAGCTGCGGCGAGCCCGGGCTCCGCACAGAGCACCCTGAGTGCCCCGAGCGCCGCGCCGGCGCTTGACGGAGCCAGTGCCGTGTCGAAGATGAATGACCGCGCCGTGTTCACCAGATGGTCCACCACCTCCGGGTGGCCGAGGACGGCGCCGCCCTGTGCCCCGAGTGACTTGGACAGCGTCAGGGTCTGCACGACGTCGGACTGTCCGGCGATCCCCGCGGTGTGCGCGCCGCCCCGGCCTTCGGCACCCACGACGCCGAGTGCGTGCGCCTCGTCCACGAGCAGGATGGCGCCCTGCCGCCGGGCAACGTTATGCAGCTCCGCGAGCGGTGCCTTCTCACCATCGACCGAGAAGACCGCGTCGGTGACGACCACCGCGCGGTCCGTCGTACGACGTGCCAGAGCGTCCTCGACGGCAGCGACGTCACGGTGCGGCGCGACCACCACGGTTGCCCGGCTGAGTCGGCAGGCGTCCACGATCGAGGCGTGGTTGCCGGAGTCCGAGACGACCGTGCAGTCTCCACCAGCCAATGCTGTTAGCGCCCCCAGGTTGGCGAGGTAGCCAGAGGAGAACACGAGAGCTGCCTGCGCGCCGGCGAACGAGGCCAGCTCAACCTCAAGTGCTGCGTGCAGCTCGGTGGTGCCGGTCACGAGGCGCGACCCGGTCGACCCGACACCCCACAGGTGGGTCGCCTCGACGGCTGCATCGATGACCCGCTTGTCGCGGGCCAGCCCGAGGTAGTCGTTGGAGGCGAGGTCGAGGACATCGCCGTTCGCCAGTGACCGTGGTCGCAGGGACCGGCTCAGGCCGGCAGCCTCGCGTGCGCGGGCCAACTCCCGCAGGTGGGCCAACCACGATGGTGACGGCGTGTCGTAATTCATCGCACGACCGCCCGGAGGCTCTCGTCGACGACCGAGCAGAGCAGAGCAAGGTCCTCGTCGCCTATCGCGAGCGGCGGCATCAGCACGACGACGTCTCCGAGCGGGCGCACCCAGACGCCACGTCGCCGGGCTTCCTGGCAGACCGCGAAACCGGTTCGTTCGCCGACCGGTGACACCTCGATGCCGGTCATCGTGCCGATGCGTCGGATCTCGCGCACCCCGTCGTACTGGCTGAGGCCCTTCGTCAGCTCGCCGATACGCTCGCCGACGCGCGCCGCATGCGAGACCGTCTCGCGGTCGGCCATCAGCCGCAGGTTCGCGATGGCGGCGGCGCAGCAAAGCGGGTTCGCCGTGTAGGAGTGGCCGTGGAAGAAGGTACGCGCCTCAGCAGGCGCGCCGAGAAACGCGGCATAGACCTCCTCGCGGGCGAGCACCGCTGACAGCGGCAGGTAGCCACCGGTGAGGCCCTTGCCGCAGGTCATCAGGTCAGGCGAGATACCCGCGTGCTCGATCGCCCACATCCGGCCGGTGCGGCCGATGCCGGTGGCGACTTCGTCGACGACCATCAACGCGCCGAAGTCGTCACACAGGGCACGGACGCCGGCGACGAATGACAGGTCGTGGGTCAGCATGCCGCCGGCGGCCTGCACGAGCGGCTCGATGACGACCGCGCACACCTGGTCGCCGTCGCGTTCTAGCAGGCTGCGCAGCTCGGCGAGCACCTCATTCGCCCGGTCGGGTCGGGTCTGACCGGGGGCGAGGACGCCGGGGGAGGAGACCATCCGCGTCTCGAGCAGGATCGGCCGGTACGTCGAGTGGAACAGGTCGATGCCGCCGACACTGACCGCCCCGAGCGTGTCCCCGTGGTAGCCCTCGGCGACATGCACGAACAGCGGCCGCTGCTGGGCGCGTTGGGCCTGGGCCTGGAAAGCCATCTTGATCGCGGCCTCGACTGCCGACGACCCGTCGCCGGCGTAGAAGACCCGGGTCAGCTCCGGGGGAGCGGTCGCGAGCAGCAGTTCCGCGAGTTCGATGCCTGGTTCGTGGGTCAGGCCGAGGAACGTCGCGTGGTCCAGGCGGGCCAGCTGGTCGCGGATCGCGGCGTCGATCTCCGGTACGCCGTGCCCGTGCACGGTCAGCCACAGGGACGACACACCGTCGAGATACGGCCTGCCGTCGGTGTCGTAGAGGTACATGCCCTCGGCGCGCTCGATCACGATCGGGTCGTCGGCCGGCCAGACCGAGTGCTGTGTGAACGGGTGCCACACGCTGCGCAGGTCACGCACCACCAGGTCCGTCGTACGGTCGGTCGTCACGGCCCGAGGCTAGAGCAGCGGAGAGCCCTACGCTCGACGTGTGCCGTCGCTCAACGACATCGCGCGGGAGCGCACCGACCTGTCCGGCGCCGATCTGGACTGGCTGCACCTGCTGCTGGCCGACTGGCAGCTCCTCGCCGACCTCTCGTTCGCCGACCTCGTCCTCTGGCTCCCGCTCCGCGACGGCACCGGCTTCGTCGCCGGTGGGCAGATGCGCCCGACCACGGGGCCGACGGTCTACCACGACGACGTGGTGGGCATCGAGATCGGCCGTGGCAGGCGCGCGCAGGTCGACACCGCGTACGACGAGGGCCGGATCTGTCGGGAGAGCGACCCGGACTGGCCGTTCGATGTCCCCGTCCGGGAGGAGACCATCCCGGTGCGCCGGGCGGGGACGGTCATCGCGGTCGTGAGCCGGCACACCAACCTGGCAGCGGCGCGCACCCCGAGCCGGCTCGAGCTGACCTACCTCCGGACCGCCGACGACCTGGCCCGGATGCTCGCCGACGGCGCCTTCCCGGTGAGCCCCTCGGTCGACCGCGTGCTCGGCTCCCCGCGAGTGGGGGACGGCTTGATGCGGCTCGACGAGCAGGGCACCGTGACGTTCGCCAGCCCCAACGCGCTGTCGGCTTTCCGTCGGCTCGGCGTCACCACGGACCTGGTCGGTCTCCGCCTGGGCGAGACGACGACCGCCCTGCAGGATCCGGACCGACCGGTCGATGAGGCACTTGATTCGATGCTGAGCGGTCGGGCCGATCGCCAGACCGAAGTGGAGGCCGCGGGCGCCATCGTGCGCCTCCGCGTCATCCCCTTGACCCCCGACGGCATCCACTCGGCGGCGCTCGTGCTCTGCCGCGACGTCACCGAGGTGCGCCACCGGGAGCGCGAGCTGGTCAGCAAGGACGTCACCATCCGCGAGATCCACCACCGGGTGAAGAACAACTTGCAGACCGTCGCCGCGCTGCTCCGCCTCCAGTCGCGGCGCCTCGCGGACGGGTCGGCCCGCGCTGCCCTCGAGGAGGCCCAGCGGCGGGTGGGATCGATCGCTTTGGTGCACGAGACGCTGTCCCAGACGATGCACGACTCGGTGGACTTCGACGAGGTCGCCGACCGGATAGCCGAGATGGTGGGCGGCATCGACGACGCCGATCGGCCGGTTACCGTGACCCGCACCGGCAGCTTCGGTGCAGTCCCCCCGGAGGTCGCCACCCCGATGTCGCTGGTGCTCGTCGAGCTCCTGCAGAACGCGGTGGAGCACGGCCTGGCGGACGAGGGCGGGGCGGTGGACCTGCGGGTGCACCGCGACGGCAACGGGCTCACGGTCACCGTCACCGACCAGGGCCGCGGCCTGCCACCGGACTTCGACCCCGACCACGCCGGCGGGCTGGGGCTGCAGATCGTGCGGACCCTGGTCGAGTCCGAGCTCGGCGGCCGGCTGGCGCTGCAGCCGGGCTCATCGGGCCGGGGCTGCGATGCAACCGTGAGCGTCCCGGTGCCGGTCGCCGACCCGCCCTGACCCGGTTTGGAAAAGCACGCAGCCCCGGCCGATGGCCGGGGCTTCGTGGACGTGCGGGTTATGCCGTGCGGGCCCGGTTGCGGGCGGTCCGGCGCTTGAGAGCGCGGCGCTCGTCCTCGCTCATCGCGCCCCAGACGCCGGCGTCCTGGCCGGATTCCAGTGCCCATTGCAGGCAGGTCTCGGTGACCGGGCAACGCCGACAGACGACCTTGGCCTCCTCGATCTGCAGGAGGGCCGGGCCGGTGTTGCCGATCGGGAAGAACAGCTCGGGGTCTTCGTCGCGGCAGGCAGCGCGGTGGCGCCAATCCATGCGCGTTCACTCCTCGGTGTCGGTTCGCCGCTGGGGAGCAGCTTGTGAATATGTTCACGAGCGGTGCAGCCAGGCGACTATCGTGCTGTCGATCTTCGACTCGCTGACAAGTCGAGCGCTGCCTACCCCGCTGCACCCACTCTTGAACGCCTAGCTTCAACCCTGGCAAACGATGACGGGTCTCACAAGGCTTAGCACGTCCTTTTTCCGGCCCCTGGTGTCGCCTTGGTCACAGAGCCTGCCAGCCCAACTGCCGCAAATCACCTCATTTGACCTGGACCGGAGAGTCGGGGGCCGGCTGGATAGGGTCCGGCCCCATGCAGGAGCCCACGCCCGTCGCCCGGCCGACCCCTCTGGTCGTGCTGGTGGCCCTGGTGGCCGGGCAAGGGGTCGGCCTGGCCGGGCTCGCGGTGTTCTTCCTGGTCGAGCTGGTGGTTGCGACCCCACTGAGCGCCCCTCGGGCGGTCATGTCCGCCCTCCTCACCCTCGTGGCCGGGCTGGGCCTGATCGCCGTCGCTCGCGGGCTCCGTGGCCGGCGGCGCTGGGCCCGGGCCCCGGCGTTGGTCACCCAGCTCCTGGTGCTGCCGGTCGGCGCGGGGCTGGTCCAGGGCGGGAGGTGGTACGTCGGGGTGCCGCTGATCCTGTGGGCGCTCGCCGTACTGGCCCTGCTCTTCGCCCCCGCGGTCGGCGAGGTCCTCGAGGACTGAGCCGCTACTCCTCGACGAGCAGGCCCTCGCGCAGCTGCGCCAGGGTGCGGGCGAGTAGCCGCGACACGTGCATCTGGGAGATGCCGATCTCCTCGGCGATCTCCGACTGCGTCATGTTCTTGAAGAACCGCAGCATCAAGATCTTCTTCTCCCGCGGCGGGAGCTGCTCGAGCATCGGTTTGAGCGACTCGCGGTACTCCACGCCCTCCAGGCCCTCGTCCTCGGACCCGAGGGTGTCCGCGACCGGCATCGGCTCGTCCCCCGAGCCGGAGTCGCCGGCGTCGAGGGACAGCGTGCTGTAGGCGTTGGCCGACTCGAGGCCCTCCAGGACCTCCTCGTCGGTGATCTTCATGTGCGCGGCGAGCTCGGAGACGGTGGGGGAGCGACCCTGCTTCTGGGACAGCTCACTCGTCGCCGACGCCAGCGACAGCCGCAGCTCCTGCAGCCGCCGTGGCACGCGCACGGCCCAGCCCTTGTCCCGGAAGTGCCGCTTGATCTCCCCGACGATGGTCGGGGTGGCGTATGTCGAGAACTCCACGCCCCGCCCGAGGTCGAAGCGGTCGACCGACTTGATCAGCCCGATCGTCGCGACCTGGACCAGGTCGTCATAGGGCTCGCCTCGGTTGCGGA
>JBDUAP010000417.1:0-2583 GCA_040004585.1 Sporichthyaceae bacterium | reverse complement strand
TGGTCCACTCGGTGTCAGGCTGCAGCAACAGACCCCCGACTTCGGAGAATCCCAACGCCCGTGCAGCGGAGGAAGAACATCGGCATCACCAGTGACGTTCTGCAAATCCTCGGGCTTCGCCTCAGTCTTCGGCAGCATCGCGACCTGGCGCACGGCCGCAAGATCAGGGGACTCCGCGCACGCCGAGCGTTTTGGCATCTTCCTCGGGCTGTGGGCGCCTACGTTCTTCGCCCTCGCTGGGCAGGTGGCGATCGCGGAAGCCAACGACGCAAAGGTCATCGACCAGAACTCCTAGCACCGGAGCCGCCCGGCAATCTCGCAAGCACCGGGGATACAGAGTTTTTTCTCTCGAAGAAGCTTGGTCAGCTCCGCCCGCTCCGCGACCGTCAACGGCAAAGGCCACTGCTATCAGGAACACCGCGCTCGGCGTTGTCGGCCTTGACCCAGTTCCCTAACGTCGTGTCTTTGATCTGGATATCGCGAGCAACGTGCGCGATCGGCTTTCCGGTGGCTCGAACAAGCTCCACCGCCTGCTCCCTGAACTCTACGGAGTACTTGTTCGGACGGCCCATCAGGACCCCTTCCGCGGACGTAACGCCCAAGTTCAGGGTCCACCGAAGCGGGTCAACTGCAGCTAGCGGGGTGGCCATTTTCAGGCCGCGGTGTGGGCGGTCGTTGTCGTACCGGCGAGCTGACCGATATCTGGCTGGGCGAGCATAGCCTGGGCCATATCGAGCCGGCACATGTCCAGGCGATGGATTCGACCGAGCATCTGGACGAGCTTCGGCAGGTCGGTCGCGTTGTCGGTCAGCAGATTCGGTCCGAGCACTTCGCGGGATTCTGACGGCGCCGCCGCACACCAGCGAAAACGCGACCTTCGGCTGATGCTCGGTTACTCGGTAACTGGGCGTCCTCAGTCAGGGGGTAAGCCAGCAGAGAGAGCCAGCGGCGGCGCCTGACGCTCGTCAACGAAGCCAATCCGTAGGGCCCCTTCTTCGTCGGTCTCGAACTTGTTGAAGTACACGTCGAACTCGTGGAACCGTTGCGACGGAACGCTACGCACGCGGCTGAGGATCGGAGCGTACTTGGCGTGGTCGCTGTCTTCGCTGCTCCGCATCAACTGCCAACTGAACTGCGGGTTGCGCCAGAAGCTGGCTTGCCGGATCTGTTCTGCCAACTCGTCGGTCCACGCACCCATGGTCTGATCCGGTCGCCGCTCCCGCCACGCATCGACCAGTTGGCTGAAGGGTTGCAGCGGCTCGACGAGACCCAGTCCGAAGAGCCGCTTTCCTTCACCGTTGATCTCGCTCACCAGCGCGACGCGCAGAACCTCGTCGGTGCCTTCCTCCCGCTTCTTCAGAGTCTTGATGTGGTCCACCTGGTCGTATGAGAGCTGAAGACGAAGGAAGGGAACGGTCGCCCAATCCTCCCCGGAATCTCTCACGATGAGGTCGGTGAGTGCAGCATGCAGGCGGCCAGCGGCGTCTTGGACTTCCTCGCCGCTAGCCGAAAACCCAGGGGCCAGTGCCTCGCCGTAAGCGGGGAAGAAATCCGCGCTAGTGAGGAAATCGCTCGTCAACTTCTGGATGTCCGTAATCTCGCGCGCGTCGACAACAACGGCGTCGGAATACACCTGTGGCACGTCAGGCCCGCACCTGAGAACGATGATCCTCGTCTCGGGACTCTCCAGCGTTGCCACCCCGCACTCCCACATGCAGTAGGACCAGTCCTCCTGCCGGCTGGTGTAGACCAAGATGACGACCGTCGCCTCCCAGAGATGTTGCTTCAGCTGTTGCCCGAGTCCGTGACCGGCGCGCGGGTTCTGCGCCTCTGCAGAGGAGGACTGGAAGACCCTGATGCGGCCCCCGCTGCGGTCGGTGATGAACTTGCGCAGAACGTCGGCGATGGGCTTGTCTGCATGTCGATGGCTGATAAAAAGCAGAGGCTGCCCTGCCTGTGCCTCTAGCAAAGCGTGCCCGGTCTCGTCGGATACCATCCGCTGCTCCTCCGTCAAAACTGTCAAGATCGTGTTCCGCGGCGGTCTCGTCAGTATCCGCTCGTCATCGCCTAGCGTCCAGTTTTGTCGCGGCCGGGGCTTCTGGGTGTAAGACCCTCAGATGGGTCGACCCTGCCGACTCCATCACCATGCGCGGCGTCCCGGCGACCGCAAACCGGTCGAGCAACGCTGACCGGCACGTCGAATACCTCAAGTTGGACGCCGTCGACCAGGTCCTCGCCTGTCCCGTGCCGGAACCCGTTTCAAGGGGACCAGGTCGCCATTACGCGTGATCATGCAGCTCGTTGGTACTCACCGATGAGTCCGCCGAGGACCTCCCGGCGGAGGATCGGAGTTGTCAGGTCGATCACCCGATCCCGGTCGTGGTTAGGCGGGCGCTGCTTACGTCCCTGATGCGGGCGGTGATCGTTGAAGTGCGCCTGGTAACTGGCCAGCACCGAGCGCAAGTGGCCGACACCGAAGACGAGCGTCAGGTCCAGGCACTCTCGACGCAGGCTCCCGATGAACCGCTCCGCGTAGCAGTTCGCCCGACGCGAGCGAACAGGCGACTTGATCGTCCTGGCGCC
>JBDUAP010000416.1:0-2587 GCA_040004585.1 Sporichthyaceae bacterium | reverse complement strand
CGCCAGCCCCGCGAACAAACCCCACTGACCGAGTTCTTCGAAGATTGCACTCGCGCCGGAAAGCTGGCAGGCGACAATTCCAATGAGCGTACCGTCAGTGCCGTAGATCCCGACGAAAGCGGTGGTGATGTCGTCCGAGCCCGCGTCGAGCACCAAGCCGTTCTGCGGCTTTTCCATCAGTTTACGCAGAACCTTGCCGGAGACGAGGATCGACTTTCTGCTTGTCTCGCCGCCGGCCTCGTAGACCGGCTGCCGATCCACCACTGGATAGACCCGGACGTCGAGCGAGGCGTGCTGGTTGGACGTGCCGAAAAATGATTCATTGAGCGCGTTCGCCACGACGACGAACTGGCGCCGTCCATTGGCTTCGAAACTGCGGACCGCTCCCACGAGCATGGAAGGACGGCCATCGATGCGTGCGCCACGCACCCACTCATGCTTACCATCCGGGTTGGCTACATCGAGCTCGATACCTGGGGAGGAAAAAGCAACATTGCCGGTTTCATCATAAAGCTTGATGAAATCATAACCGACCGAATTAAGAAGATCGGCGAACGGACGGGCGGCTTCGCTGGCCTCCAGGTTGGTGAACGAGCGCTGGCGCAATGCCGCGGCAACGCTGGAAGCCGCCTTGCCGGCATCTTCCTCCGTCTCGGTGATCTCGCTCAAAAGAAACAGGGCCGCCTCGGACATCCATTGCTCGAGGTTTCGCTCAAATACGCTCTGGATGGCGCTGGCGGCCAGAAAGCTGGCGACCAGTACCGGCATCACGCTGGCGGCGAGAAAAGCAAGAATGAACCGCCATCTCAAGGGCATGTGCCGGCGTGTCATCATCTATTCCTGGTGTTTCCCGCGAGTGATCCGGCTTATTGCGCGGCGCGCGATTTCGTATCCGGATTGCATCGGGTCAGTTGCGTGTCGCGGCGTGTCCACGTCACCGTCTCACTCAGCGCTTTAATTCCAACATAGCCCGTAACTTCCAGCTTTGCGTCGCCCACTGGCTTCAGCGTGACGGTGTAGGTCTTGCCCTCCTCAGGATCGTAGATGCTGCCGCCGTCCCAGCTCCCATCGTCCTGGCGCCGCAGTCCTGAAAGGATTTCAGTGCCGCAAAGCGTCCGCGATCTGGCGGCCGCGCTGGGATTGTTGACATCGTGCAAAGGCTGGCCGTGCGCATCGAGCGGCTGCTTCAGCCAGACGATCTGGCCGCATCGTGCATCGCCGCAAGGGCGGATCTCTACCGCGCCCTCACCATCATCCGTCAGCCAAATGCCGGTTACGTCCGGGGTAAGGGCCGAGGCGGCTTGTAAGGACAAGACAGACATAGACAACAGCGCAATTCCTACGGAACGCAGGGAAAGAAACATGAGCAGACCTTTATCTCCTGACCGGTGAGGCCATAAACAACGATCAATCGTGCCAGCTCACCAGCACTACGCCGACGAGAATGAGAGCGATACCGGCCGCTTGTTCCGTATCTACCGTTTCGTGAAATAACAGCAAACCGGCCGCAGGGACGGTGATATAGGTCAAGGCAGTCAGCGGAAAGGCACGACTGAGCTCGATCTGTTGAAGGATCAGCATCCATAGGACGAAGACAATCATGTAGAGCAGCACGGCACCCCACACGGCGGGCGACCGCGCGGCTGCGGCGAGCCAAGCCGGATCGAGCGCTCCGTCTCCAAGGTCTCGTGCCGCCAGTTTAAAGGCGATCTGCACCGCCGTGTCGAACAGCAGGAAAACCGCGATGAGCCCGAGGCGGAGGCGAGTGGCGGGGAGCGCCGCGGTCATACGGCTCTGACTCTCGCTGCCAACTGGCGCAAATCGGGATCCCAGCGATCGAAGGCGGCAACCGGAGCGGCATAGTGCATCAGCCGGTTGACGAGCGGATTGCGGTGACGCGCGAAGATCGAGGACGCAACGAGCCGGCTGCCTAACCGCAGCTTTGCGGCATATGCGGTCTGGCCGGATTGCAGTCTGTGCCGGCCGGTTTCCAGGCAGAAGCGGACATTCTCGATCCAACTCACCACATAAAGATTATGCGCCTGCGCTAGCGGGTATCGCATCCCCAGGAATTTGTCGATCACCACATCCGGGCTCAAAAGCAGAAGATTGAAAGCGGCGAGTTCCTCACCGACCCAATAAAGGACGAATTCGGCTCTTTCCCGGACCGCCCTTGCAATGCTGCGGAAATAATCGCGAGGCAGTGTTTCGAAGTCGCCGTAATGGATGGCGCTGTGATGGCGGGTTTCTTCGTAAAGCTGTTCGATCGTATCCGCCACATCATCGATTCGGGTCCGCCGCTCGATGCGCACCGTGCCGGTCCGCTTCAATTTGCGCCTGACGTCTTTGCGGGTCGCAGCCGAAAGGCTGGCGATGTAAGACGTCACGTCCCGACCACGCAGATCGAGCGAGGCGACCGGCAGACTGCGAATGGATGCATAGCGTGATTTGGCAAGCGGCCCTTGCACGGCATCGAGCTCCTCTCCGGCAAGGTCTTTATAGACGATGAGAACGGCCTTCGTTCGTTCTCCCTCGGCTTCAACGGCGCTTCTCAGCGCGGCGAGACCGGCTTCGCGCTCCGTAGCGG
>JBDUAP010000088.1:0-8685 GCA_040004585.1 Sporichthyaceae bacterium | reverse complement strand
GGGCACTTGGGCCCGCGCCCCGCTGCAGGCGCTGGCCCGGCTGCACACGCTGGCCGCTGCCGGCGTGACCTCGCCTGACTCGCTCGGACGCCCGCGACCCGGTGGAGATCGGGCCGAGCGGCTGGCCGCGCTCGGCGTCCTGCTCTCTTCTCCGTTGTCCGCGCCCGCAGTAGTGGTCGCCGCGGTGGTGCACGGCGAGCTGCTCGCCGTCGATGCGTTCGACGGGGCGAACGGGGTGGTCGCGCGCGCGGCCGGGCGGTTGGTGCTCGTCACGCGCGGCTTCGACCCCGGCGGCGTGTCCGCGCCCGAGGTCGGCCACGTCGAGCTTGGTGTTGGTGCGTACGACGAGGCGGCTGCCGGTTATGCACGCGGCGGGGCGAAGGGTTTGGCCGGTTGGGTCGTGCACTGCGCGGAGGCATGTGTGCTGGGTGCGCGGGAGGGGATCGCGGTGTGCGAGGCGATCGCGCGCGGCGCCTGAGGCACGGTCGGATACGGTGCATGTCACGGTTCGGTAACGGTCCTGATTCCCGTGTGGATAAAGGCTTTTCCGGCCAATTCTGTCGGCAGAACTGTCGGGGGTTGCCCGTAGGTTCTGTGCCATGTCCACTACCGATGACCGAGGCCCCGGCGACGATGCCGGCGCTTCCGCCGGCACCCGACCTGGCGCCGCGAAGCTTCGGGACCTACTGCGCGCCACGGTGAGTCGGATCGGGGCGGTGCAGGTGGAGCAGCTGCGGCTGGTTGCCCAGGTTGCCGCGGACTGCGAGGCGGAGGCACGCCGGGAACTGGCCGGGACAGTTCGCGCGTGGGGCCGGCCCTCGGTCGAGGAGCTGACACACACCACCGTGGTCCATGAGCTGATGGTGGTCCTGGGCACGGCGAAGCCGGCCGTCGAGCGGCTGATCGAGCTGGCCACCCGGTTGGTCCGGGTGCTGCCGGCCACGCTGGCCGCAGTCCAGGCCGGACGGATCGACCTCCAGCGTGCTGAGGTGCTCTCGCAGGAGACCGCGGTCCTCGACGACGCGTGCGCCCGCCAGGTTGAGACCGTGGTGCTGTCGCAGGTCGCCGACCACGACGGCCCCTGGGCCGGGCTCTCGCCGCGGAAGTGGCGGTCCCAGATCCAGCGGCTGGTCGTGCAGGTCGACACCGACGCGGCCCGCGGCGCCGCGAGGCAGTGAGGCTGCTCCGGGCGGTCCGCGCGTGGGCGCAGGGCGACGGCTCCGGGGTGCTGCGGGTCGAAGGGCCGGACGTGGACATCGCGGTCATCGACGCGGTGATCACCGACCTTGCCCTCGCCTGGCCGGCCGTGGACAAGGACGGCAACAAGCAGAGCATGGACCAGCGCCGCTTCGACGCGTTGATGGACCTGTTCCGCCGCGTCGAGGGCGGGGACGACCTGCCCTGGGTTCGGGTCCGCCGCGAACGAGAGGTCGGCATCGTCGTGCACGTGGACGCCTTCTTCGGCGACGGGCCCGGCAAGGACGCCCCCGGTGAGCTGCGCGGCCTGGGCGCACCCGCCCCGATCGACCCCGTGTCGGCGGCGGAGATGGCCCGTGACGGGATCGGTGCCTGTGTTGCGACCCGGGTGCTCCTCGTCGACGGCGAGGGAGTCCTGCAGCGCACCATCCGCCTCCCGGAGGCACCACCGGGTGGCTGGACCCGCGACCTGCTCGTGGGGTCGGTGCGCAAGGCACTGCCGGACCTGCCGTCGCTGCTGACCGAGTCCTACCAGCCGACGGTGGCGATCACCGAGCATGTCCGCGCCGTCCACCCCCGGTGCACCTCCTATGACTGCGCCCGGCTCGCGAGCCGCTGCGACCTCGACCACGACCAGGCCTACCCGCGCGGACCGACCTGCGTCACGAATCTGTGTCCACGCTGCCGGCGCCACCACGAACTCAAGACCCGAGGCCTGATACACACACGCCTGCACCCCGACGGCTCCGTCACCACCACCACCCTGCTCGGCACCACCATCACCACCCGACCAGAACCCATGCCCGGTCACGGTTGGGCGAGGCCTACGCGACCATGCCCTCAGCCTGACCCGGGGGAGCTGGGCGAGGGTGTTATGCGCGTGGGGTGAGAGATACCGCAAGAACGGCGTCCCGCGAAGGAGACGCCGTCCCTACACGTCAGCCCCAGTTACCAAGCGTGCACCATTTCTCGTGAGACCAGGACAAGCCTGGCTCAGCGGCCCGTACATGGGCAGGTCGCTGCGTGGGTGCTGGTCTGCCGTGTCGGTCCATGTGGACTACTGAGCGAGCCGGGTGGCTTACCCGGTGGTCCGCGCGGGCCTTGACTGATGTCTACGCCATGCGCCCGACCGACGGAAGGGCTAAAGGCCCTTTCTTTACCGGCGACCGGAGTGTCGTACGGCGTGTCGAGATGTGGACCTTGATGGCGCTGCCTAGCTGGCGCTGCGACCCCGACGACGGGCCGCGAGCCACACCAGTCCGGCCGTCGCCGCGCCTGCTCCGACAGCCGCCGCGGCCAGGGTGGGTCCGCCGGGCATGCTCACGTTCGGCAGGCGGCTGCGCAGCCGCACCGGCTTGGTGAACACCAGCACCGGCCATTGGCGGGCGAGCGCTTCCTTGCGCAGAGCGCGGTCCGGGTTCACGGCGTACGGGTTGCCGACCGCTTTGAGCATCGGCAGGTCAGTCAACGAGTCGGTGTAGGCGTAGCTGCGGGACAGGTCGTAACCCTCAGCCTCCGCCAGCTCCTCGATCGCGTCCGCCTTTGTCTGGCCGTACGCGTAGTAGCCGATCTCACCGGTGTAAAGGCCGTCCTCGACGACCATCCGGGTCGCGATGACCCGGTCGGCGCCGAGCATCTCGCCGATCGGCTCCACGACCTCTGCGCCGGACGAGCTGACGATCACGACATCACGCCCAGCGAGATGGTGCTGCTCGATCAGGTCCGCCGCCTCGTCGTAGATGATCGGGTCGATCAACCGCTGCAGCGCCTCGGCAACGATGTCCTTCACCTGCTGCACGTCCCACCCCGCGCACAACGAGGAGAGGTACTGCCTCATCCGCTCCATCTGGTCGTGGTCCGCGCCGCCGACGAGGTAGACGAACTGCGCATATGCGCTGCGCATCACGGCCCGGCGGTTGATCAAACCGCCCTGGTAGAAGGACCGGCTGAACGCCAGCGTGCTGGACTTCGCGATGATCGTCTTGTCCAGGTCGAAGAACGCTGCTGGGCGCGCCGGGAGGTGGCTGTCCACACTTCGAGGATAGGCAACGAGCGTCATGCTCTTTGCATCGGCGCGCAGCGCTTGCGACCTGACACCGGCGTTTGCCTTTGCTTGTACGACGGGTAAGTCCCGGCGGTCGCGGGCTCCCTCCAGAACCCGCACCACGCGGGATCCGTCTCTTCCCCCCGGGCCGGAACCGCGTTGACGGCCCCGGCCCTCCCCGGCGGGGGCGCCCCGTTTTCGTCCACAGATTCTCGGCGCCGAGCGCTGGCCTCCGGTCGATCCAGCAGGGTGAGGGCTCCCCTTCGTCGAGCATGTGGAGCCGTTCGTGCCCGATAGACCGCTACTCGTCACGTCAGACCCGGACCTGCTCGACGAGCTCCTTCGGTTGTGCGCAGCAGCAGGGACCGAGGCCGACGTCGCGCACAACGTGGCCGCGGCGCGACTGTCGTGGAGCACACCACCACTCATCGTTGTCGGAAGTGACGTGGCTGCTGCCGCGGTGACCGCAAAGTTGCCGCGCCGAGCCGGCGTCGTCCTCGTCGGTCTCGGTCATGACGACGACCTGTGGGACGTGGCCAACGACATCGGAGCCGACAGTGTGGTGGCTCTCCCGCGGGCACAATCGTGGCTGGTCAACCGTCTCGGCGAGACCACCGACATCGCCAACGGTGCCGGACTGGTCGTTGCAGTCGCCGGAGGGCGTGGTGGCGCCGGTGCGACCACGCTCGCGACCGTGTTGGCGCTGACGGGTGTTGATCTCGGCCTGCGTTGTCTGCTCGTCGACGCTGATCCGCTCGGCGGCGGGATCGACCTGGCCCTCGGTGAGGAGGCGTGCGCCGGCCTGCGCTGGCCCGACCTCACGACAGCAGGTGGACGCATGAACGGCGCGGCCTTGCTCGAGGCGTTGCCCAACGTGCACGGGCTCTCCGTGCTCTCTGCAGGCCGCGGCGACGCGCTGACCGTTCCGGCGCAGGCCATGCGTTCGGTGACAGCAGCTGCAACGCGGATGAGTGACCTCGTGGTCGTCGACCTGCCGCGCTACATCGACGACGCAGCGGAGGAAGTGCTAGCGGTCGCAGCCGTGACGTTGCTGGTCGTGCCGGCGGAGGTGCGCGCGGTTGCGGCAGCCGGTCGGGTGGCGGTTTCCGTCGGGCTGACGGCACGTGACGTCCGAGTCGTCGTGCGCGGGCCCGCACCTTCTGGTCTCACGGCCACCGTAGTTGCCGACTCACTCGGCTTGCCGCTCGCCGGCTGGCTTCCCGCTGAGCCACGTCTTGACGAGACCTTCGAGCGCGGCGAGCCACCCGGCCGTGGCGCCAAGAGCCCGTTGGCAGCGTTCTGCCGCGAGTTGCTGACCGACCTGACGGTCGGGCGGCGGCGAGCTGCATGACGGTGGACGCAGAACTCGTGGAGCGAGTCCGTTCGCGCCTCGTCCGCAGTGGTGAGCCGCCGACGGCCGCGCGGGTGGCAGCGGCACTGCGATCCGAAGGCGCTGTCGTTGGTGACCGGATGCTTCTCGACGTGGTCGGCGCGGTGCGCGCCGAGCTGGCCGGTGCCGGGCCGTTGGAACCCCTGCTCGCTGACCCCGAGGTGACCGATGTGCTCGTGAACGGTCCGTCCGAGGTATGGGTCGACCGTGGGTCCGGTCTGGAGCGCTCGCCCGTCGCGTTCTCCGACGCAGCGAGTGTCGCCCGTCTTGCACAACGGCTCGCTGCGGCAGCCGGCCGACGTCTCGACGCTGCGCAGCCCACAGTCGACGCGCGGTTGCCCAACGGGGTGCGCCTGCACGCCGTACTCCCGCCGATCTCGCCGGTGGGTCCGCTCATCTCGTTGCGCATTGCCAGGTCGCGCGCGTTCACGTTGGACGAGTTGCAGGACCGAGCGACGGTGACAGCCGAGATGGCTCTCCTACTACGCGACATGGTGCAGAAACGGATCACGTTCTTGGTCACCGGCGGCACCGGCTCCGGCAAGACGACGTTGTTGTCCAGCCTGCTGAGTGAGGTCGCTCCCGAGGAGCGCATCGTTCTCGTCGAGGACTCTGGCGAGCTGCGGCCCACCCACCCGCACGTCGTGCGGCTCGAGGCCCGTCATGCCAACGTCGAAGGAACGGGCCAGGTCGACCTTCGCGAGTTGGTGCGCCAGGCCCTGCGCATGCGACCGGATCGACTCGTCGTCGGCGAGGTCAGGGGCGGCGAGGTCGTCGACCTGCTGGCCGCACTCAACACCGGTCACGACGGTGGCTGCGGCACCGTGCACGCCAACTCCCCGGAGGCTCTGCCGGCTCGGTTGGAAGCGCTAGCGCTGGCCGCCGGGCTCGGCCGCGCCGCTCTGCACAGCCAGCTCGTCGCTGCCGTTCAGCTGGTCGTGCACGTCGTACGCGGACGTGACGGCAGCCGCCGCGTCGCTGCGCTGTCCGTGCTCGAGCGCAGCGTCCACGGATTGGCAGAGGTCGTTCCCGCGCTCGTCATGAACGAGGACCGTCGGCTGCATGAGGGGAGGGGCGCCGCGCGACTGTCCGCGCTCCTCACGTCGCCCGACAGATCCGCGTGACCGCCGCGATGGCATCCGTGGTGCTGGCCGGTCTGTCCGGCTGGTGTCTCAGCGGCGAGGCCCCGACCGTGACGCGACTGCGGCGGCTGATGTCCAAGCCCAGCGCGTTCTCAACTCCCCAACGACCGGCTCGGTTTTCGCCAGCACCTCGTCGGAGCGGGCGAGACCTCACCGGACGACGCGAAGCAATGCGCCGTCGAACGGCCGTCATCGAGCTGTGCTCGGCTCTCGGCGCCGAGCTCCGATCCGGCGCGACGGCTCGGAACGCGCTGATCGCGGCATCACGCGACCTACCAGCCGTCGAACATCTGGCCTCAGTCGCCGCAGCGCCGCATGGCGACATTACGCAGGCGTTGCAGGCGACGGCCGCTCTTGGTGGCGGGGCCGGACTGCGGCGACTGGCGGCGTGTTGGCAGGTCAGTGAGCGCAGCGGCAGTGGTCTCGCCCCGTCCGTCTCGCGATTGACCGCGACACTGCGCGACGAGGAGCAGGTACGTCGTGAGGTGGCCGCTCAGCTGGCAGGTCCGCGAGCCACCAGCGTTCTGCTCGCGATGCTGCCCGCGTTCGGGCTTGCGATGGGCAGCGCCATGGGTGCGGATCCGGTCGCCGTCCTCCTCGGCACACCGCTGGGCCAGGGCTGCCTCGTGTTGGGCCTGCTGCTGGAGACGGCCGGTCTCTGGTGGATAGCCCGGATCACGCTCGGCGCAGAGCCGCCGTGACAGCGACGGCATTACTCGGCGGTGCGCTCGCCGGTGCATCGGTCCTCGCTCTGGGCGCCAGCTGGTCGACGCGTGCCCGGTCGCGGTTGCTCGCGCTGGCGGTGCGGCCTGCACCGGTTGCCCGTGCAGGCGACGGGATGCGGCTGCCCTATGCGGTCGCGCTGCTCGTCTGCCTGCTCGGCGCGCTGACCTTCGGCGTCGACGGAGTCGACCCGATAGCCCTGTTCGGTCTGGCGGCGGCAATTGCCTCGGTGCTGTGGTTGTCGCGGCAGCGCGGCGCCGCCGCTACGCGACGGCAGGCCGAAGCGGTGGCAGCCGAACTCCCCTCGGCTGCCGACCTCCTTGCGACCTGCCTGAGCTCTGGCGCGCCTCCGGTAGACGCCCTGCAGACAGTCGCCGAGGCAACGCTCGGTCCGCTCGCCGACCGGCTGCGACGTGTGGCGGGTTCGCTGAGGTTGGGCGCGAAAGCCGCAGACGCCTGGGGCCCGATCAGCCGTAGTGATCCGCTGGCCCCGCTGGCCCGCGCGCTCGTCAGGTCTGACACGACCGGTGCTCCCATCGCGGATACCCTGATCGCGGTTGCCGATGACCAGCGTCGTGTCGCGCGCTGGACCGCCGAGGCTGCGGCCCGCCGCGCCGGAGTGTTGGCGGTCGGGCCACTTGCGGTCTGCTTCTTGCCGGCGTTCGTTCTGATCGGCGTGGTCCCCGTGATCGTCGCCGTAGCTGGCGACGTCTTGGACGGCCTGCGGTGACATCGTCCACATCCGTCCCAGGTCCACGCCCTTTCAACAGATCGCCCGCGGCGCCCGGTTGCGTGCCTCGAACGCCCGAACCTGGATCGGTTCCCGATCTAGGAGGTCCTCATGCGTTCACGGTTCATCACAGCGGTACGACGCGCGCATCAACTCCGCTCCGAGTCCGGCATGACCACTGCGGAGTACGCCGTCGGCACGGTGGCGGCGTGCGGCTTCGGTGGGGTCCTCTACAAGATTCTGACCAGCGACGAAGTGGTCAGTCTGTTGAAGAGCATCCTTCGGCGCGCACTGACGATGAGCTTCTGATCGGGCGCGATTTGCTGATCGGACGCGAGCGCGGCACCGTCACTGCCGAGACCGCGGTGGTCCTTCCTGCTCTCGTCGTCGTGTTGGTGCTGTGTCTGTGGTCGGTGACGGTGGTGGGCCAACAGCTGCGCTGCATCGACGCGGCCCGCACCGGTGCCCGTGCGCTCGCCCGCGGTGAGGCATCCGCCGCAGCGGGGGCGGCCGCTCAACAGGCGGCACCCGACGGCGCGATCGTCACCCTGCGGGTGTCCGCCGGGCTGGCCGTGGTCGAGGTTCGCTACTCGGCCACCCTGCCCGGAGTCGGCGGACCGGGGATCCAGATCGGAAGCCGTGCCGCCGTGGCGACGGAAGAAGACGTGGTCGTGGGGGACGGGTGGTGACGCGCACGCGGAGCGGCTATGAACAAGCTGAACAAGCTGAACAAGCTGAACAGGGTTCCGCAACTGTGTGGCTGCTCAGCTGTTGCCTGCTCCTGCTTGGACTGGGCTCCGTGCTCCTGGTCCGGGGGGCGGCCGTCGTGGCGCGGCACCGTGCTTCGGTGGTCGCCGACCTGGCGGCGTTGGCAGCGGCCGACGCCTTGTTGGCCGGCGCGCCGGCGCCGTGCCTTTCGGCGATGCGGGTCGCGGCAGCCCAAGACGGTCGCGTGGTTGCGTGCCAACTCGGCCAGGACGAGGTGCTCGTCCTGGCCGAGATCCCTACCGGGCCACTGCTCGCGTTCCTGCCGCCGGCCCGAGCGCGAGCCCGCGCCGGTGCTCCTGGGCCCCGATGAGGGGCTCGAGGCACGACGCTGCAGTCAGACCCTGTGCTGGTGGTCGCGGGAGACCTGCTCGCCTGCGTCGGCGTGCTTTCCCGTGGGAGTGAGGTCGACCTGCGAACGAGGAGCCTCAGGCGCGGAAGCCCCTGGGGCCGGGCGGTTGGCGGCGGGGGGAGCACCTGTTGCCGTGCCGGAGGCGGTCGACGTGCCGGAGGCGGTCGACGTGCCCGGGGCGGTTGAACCCGCCGCAGGACGGCCCGCCGCCTTGGCGAGGCGCTCGATCTCGGCGCGCAACTCGTTGCGCTCCTGCTCGAGCTTGGCCACCGACTCGCGGTGGCGGACGCGCTGGGCCTTGCGATCGGCGCGCTGCTTGCGGGACCGGGCAGTCGCCGACTT
>JBDUAP010000087.1:0-8712 GCA_040004585.1 Sporichthyaceae bacterium | reverse complement strand
AGTGGGTGCAGGTTCCCGTCGCCGGCGTGGAAGACGTTCGCGACCCGCACCCCGCTGCTGCCCGACAGCGCGGCGATGCGGCGCAAGACCTCCGGCAACGCGGTCCGGGGGATCACCCCGTCCTGAACGATGTAGTCGGGGCTGATCCGGCCGACCGCGGCGAACGCCGACTTCCGGCCCTTCCAGAACAGCGCCCTCTCCGCGTCGTCGGCGGCGATGCGGATCTCGGTGGCACCGTTGTCCAGGCAGTGCCGCTCGACCTCGCCGAACTGCGCCTCCACGTCGGCCGCGGCACCGTCGAGCTCGACGATGAGCACGGCACCCGCCCCGGCGGGGTAGCCGCACTGGACGGCTGCCTCGGCGGCCTCGATCGCGAGAGCGTCCATCATCTCGATGGCAGCGGGAAGTACGCCGGCACCGATCACGGACGACACCGCACCACCGGCCTCGTCCGTGGACGGGAACGCCGCGAGCAGGGTGCGCACCGTCTCGGGGGCGCGCATCAGGCGCACCGTCACCTCGGTGGCGATCCCCAGCGTGCCTTCCGACCCCACGAAAGCGCCCATCAGGTCGTATCCGGGCGGATCCGCCGCCTTGCCCCCGAGGCGCACGACGGTTCCGTCGGGGGCCACGATCTCCAGCCCCAGGACGTGGTTGGAGGTGAAGCCGTACTTCAGACAGTGGGCCCCACCGGAGTTCTCCGCGACGTTGCCCCCGATCGAGCACACCTGTTGGCTGGAAGGGTCGGGTGCGTAGTAGTAGCCGTCGGGCGCAGCCGCCCGGGTGACGTGCAGGTTGATGACCCCCGGCTGGACCACGGCGCGCTGGTCGGCCGCGTCGACCTCGAGGATCGTGCGCATCTGCGAGGTGACGACGAGCACCCCGTCGGCGTGGGGAAGTGCGCCGCCGGAGAGCCCGGTGCCCGAGCCGCGAGCGACGTACGGCACGTCGGCCTCGATGCACGCCCGAACCACGGAGGCAACCTGGTCCGTGGTGTGCGGCAGCACCACGACGGCGGGCGTCACCTTGTAGTGCGCGAGACCGTCGCACTCGTAGGTCCGCAGCTGCTGCCGGTCGGTGAGGACCTGGTCGGCGCCGAGCCCCGCCTGCAGCCGAGCGACGAGCCGTTCGAGCGACATGTCGTCCCCCTCCTCTACGGCATCTGCTCGTAAGCGGGGAGCGTGAGAAACTCCGCGAAGTCGTCGGAGACGGCCATCTCCGTGAAGAGCGCGCGGGCATCGTCCCAACCGCCGGCGGCGAAGGACTCGTCGCCGACCTTCGCACGGATGGCGTCGAGCTCCTCCTCGATGAGGCGCTCGACCAGCTCGCGCGTCACGACCTGGCCGTCGTCGAGCCGCACGTCGTTGTGCAGCCACTGCCAGACCTGCGAGCGGGAGATCTCGGCTGTGGCGGCGTCCTCCATGAGGTTGTTGATGCCGACCGCGCCAGTGCCGCGCAACCACGCCTCGAGGTACTGAACGCCGACGCTGATGTTGCTCCGGAGCCCCGACTCGGTGACCGCCCCCGGGGTGCTCTTGACGTCGAGCAGCTGCTCGGCGGTGACAGACACCTCGTCACGGGTCTTGTCGAGCTGGTTCGGCCGGTCACCGAGAACCCGGTCGAAGACCTCGGTGCAGAGGGCGACCATCCCCGGGTGGGCCACCCATGAGCCGTCGAAGCCGTCACCGACCTCGCGCGTCTTGTCGTCGCGGACCTTGTCGAAGGCAGCCTTGTTGACCGTCTCGTCCTTGCTCGGGATGAAGGCCGCCATGCCTCCGATGGCGTGTGCGCCGCGCTTGTGGCAGGTGCGCACCAGCAGCTCGGTGTAGGCCCGCATGAACGGCACCGTCATCGTCACCGAGTTGCGATCCGGCAGCATGAACTCCGCGCCACGCGTCCGGAACTTCTTGATGACCGAGAACATGTAGTCCCAGCGGCCGGCGTTGAGCCCAGCGGAATGATCGCGAAGCTCGTAGAGAATCTCTTCCATCTCGAATGCCGCAGGGAAGGTCTCGATGAGCACCGTGGCGCGGATCGTGCCCTGCGGGATCCCCAGTCCGTCCTGGGCGTGCACGAACACGTCGTTCCACAACCGGGCCTCGAGGTGGCTCTCCATCTTGGGCAGGTAGAAGTAGGGACCGAGACCGTTGTCGATCTGCTTCTGCGCGCAGTGGAAGAAGTAGAGCCCGAAATCCATGAGGCTGCCCGACGTCCGTTCGCCGTCGACGAGGATGTGCTTCTCCGGCAGGTGCCAGCCGCGGGGCCGTACGACGATGGTGGCGACGTCTTCGTTCAACGCGTACGACTTGCCCTCCGGCGACGAGAAGTCGATTCGCCGTTCTATCGCGTCGCGCAGGTTGAGCTGCCCCTCGATCATGACCTCCCAGAGCGGGGTGTTCGCGTCCTCGAGATCGGCCAGCCACACCCGGGCCCCGGAGTTGAGGGCATTGATGGTCATCTTCCGGTCGGTCGGACCGGTGATCTCGGCTCGCCGGTCGACCAGGCCGCGTCCCGGCTCGGCCACCCGCCACGAGTCGTCCTCGCGGACGTCCTTGGTCTCGGCGAGGAAGTCCAGCGTGCCGCCCGCGGACAGCTCGGCGTAGCGCGAGTCACGCAGCGCGAGCAGCTCGCGGCGGCGGCCGTCGAACTGGCGGTGCAGGTCTGCCAGGAAGGCGAGCGCCTCCTCGGTCAGCACCTCGTCGTAGCGGTCCTTGATCGGTCCGTCGATGCGGACGCCCTCGGGGGTGCTCATGCGTTGCTCCTTGCCTGCGTTACGTCGGGGAGGGTGCCCAGCCGGTCGGCCAGGGTCTGTGCGGCCAGGGTGCGTAGCAGGGCGGCCGCCCGGTGCTGTGCACGGTGCAGGTCCGGCTCGAGGTCGACCAGCGCGCGTACCTCGACCACACCGAGATCGGTCAGCCGCGCCCGGTCCACGGGGTCGAGGTCGATCCGGCCGGCCAGCACGACGACGGGCACGCCGGCCGCATGGGCCCGGCGCGCGACACCCACGGGCGCCTTGCCTGACAGGCTCTGCACGTCGAAGGAGCCCTCGCCGGTCACCACCAGGTCGGCGCCGTCGAGCGCCTCGTCGAACCCGACGAGGTCGAGCAGCAGGTCGATGCCGGGAGTGAGGCGCGCGCCGAGAAAGGCCAGCGCACCTGCCCCCACGCCACCGGCTGCGCCGGCGCCAGGGACTCGCTCGACGTCGACGCCGAGGTCGCGGCGCAGCACCTGGGCGAGCCGGGCCAGCCCGGCATCCAGGGCGGCGACGTCGCCGGGCGTGGCGCCCTTCTGCGGACCGTAGACGTGGGCTGCGCCGGCGGGACCGGTGAGCGGGTTGTCGACGTCGCAGGCCACGATGACCTCGGTCAGGCGCAGGCGGGTGTCGAGGCCCGTCACGTCCACCCGGGCGAGCTGGGTGAGTGCCGCACCGCCGGGCGGCAGCGGCTCGTCGTTGCCGTCGAGGAAGCGGGCGCCCAGCGCCGAGGCCATGCCGGTGCCGCCGTCGGTGGTGGCGCTGCCGCCGATGCAGAGCACCAGGCGCTCGACTTCCGCGTCGAGGGCCGCGGCGACCAGCTCGCCGGTGCCGCGGGTGCTGGCGCAGCGGGGGTCCGCCCTGCCGCCCGGCAGTAATGCGAGGCCGGAGGCAGCCGCGAGCTCGACCAATGCGGTGCGCGGCACCGAGCTCTCGGGGCTCAGTGCGAACGGGGCGCGCACCGGCCGCCCGGTCGGGCCGGAGACCGTGCGCTCGTGGCCGGTCCATCCCGCGGCGAGGACGACGACGACGGAGCCCTCCCCGCCGTCGGCCACCGGGCGCAGCCGCGCCTCCAGGGTGACGCCTGCCACAGTGGCCGCGTCGCGCAGGCCGGCCGCGACGGCCACTGCCGCCTCGTGCGCAGGGAGGCTCCCCTTGAACGAGTCGGGAGCAACGACCACGGTGAGCCGCGCCGATGCGGTCACACCCGTCCCTTCCGCGACATGGATGTTTGCATCTGCTTCGGGGCACCCTAGGAGCGCCCGGAATACCGGTCAAGAGGCATCTGCCCGAAAGGCCCTTGAATGTCGCAGTGGCGCACCGGGCGGCGCCGGTCCGCGATCCTGCGTGATCAGTCGGTGACGAGTACGACGGCGAGGGTGCGGGGGCCGTGCACGCCTTCGACGCGTTGCAGCTCGATGTCACTGGTGGCGGAGGGGCCGCTGACGAACGTCAGGGGCCGGGTCGGGTCGAGGCGGCCGAGCAGCTCGGGCACCGTCTCGACGACTTGCTCGGCGCGCACGACGCAGACATGTACGTCAGGGACGAGAGTGATGGCACGGCGTCCCTGGTCGGGCGAGCCGTCGAGAACGATGGTGCCGGTCTGGGCCGCGGCTGCGCGGCAGCACGTCACCACCCCGGCGAACCCGTCGAGCGTCAGCGTGTCGAACCCGACGTCCCGCGTGGCGTCCGGCAGCCAGTCGGCGGGCAGTGCTGGTGCCACGAGAACGGGGCCACCGTTTGGAAGCAGGGTGTCGATGATCGCGGCCAGGGTGTCGGCGACGTGGGCGGACGTCGTGCGCTGCACGGTCGCCTTGTAGTCGATCAATCGGTTCTCGAACAGGTCGAGCACCGAGGCGCTGCCGGGCGCCTCTGCGCCTGCGCGTCGGTAGTCACGGGAAGCGGGAGCGATGTCGGGACGGCTGCCGAGGCTGCTGCGGATGCGCTGGAGGATCTCGTCCTTCGCGGCGCTCACGACCCGCCACCTCGGGTCCGCGCCCACCACTCGCGGAAGGTCTCCTTCGGTGGCACCGGTGCATCGCGGCTGCTCGACCATCCCGAGAGTGGCGGCGGCAGGGTGCTGATGCGGCCCTTGCTCCCGCCGAGCAGCCGCAAGCCGCGGCTGGCCTTCTCTGCGGCGGCGAAACGGCGCGGCGTCGACATCGTCCACGAGGCTGCTGCCATCGCGACGGCCTCCGCGGTCGGGCGCCGATGGGTGGCCTTCTGCTCCTCGACGTGCTGGGCTCTCAGCTGCACCAGGATCGATGGGATGTCGATGCGCACCGGGCACACATCAAAGCAGGCCCCGCAGAGGGTGGATGCGTAGGGGAGCGAGGCGTTGTCCTCGATGCCGGTCAGCTGCGGTGAAAGGACCGCACCGATCGGACCGGGGTAGACCGACCCGTAAGCGTGCCCGCCGGTGCGCTCGTATACCGGGCAGACGTTCAGGCAAGCGCTGCACTTGATGCAGTTCAGCACCTGCCGACCCACCTCGTCGGCCAGGACCGCGGTCCGCCCGTTGTCGAGAAGCACCAGGTGGAAGTCTCTGGGGCCGTCGGCGTCGTACGCTCCGGTCCAGGCCGACGTGTACGGGTTCATCCGCTCGCCGGTGGACGAGCGAGGCAGGAGCTGCAGGAAGACCTCCAGGTCGGTCCATGTCGGGACGAGCTTCTCGATACCCATGACGGTGATGAGCGTCTCGGGGAGTGTCAGGCACATCCGTCCGTTGCCCTCGGATTCGAGGACAACCAGGGTGCCGGTCTCGGCGACAGCGAAGTTGGCACCCGAGATGCCCACCTTGGCGGACAGGAACTTGCGACGGAGGTACGTGCGTGCCGCCATCGCGAGCCGTCGCGGGTCGTCGGTGAGCTCAGGGTCGACCCCGGCCATCTCGCGCAGGAAGATCTCGCGGATCTCGGATCGGTTGCGGTGGATCGCAGGGACCAGGATGTGGGAGGGCTTGTCGTGCCCGAGCTGCACGATGAGCTCGGCCAGGTCCGTCTCGTACGCCGCGATACCGGCAGCCTCAAGCGCCTCGTTGAGCCCGATCTCCTGCGTAGCCATCGACTTGACCTTGACGACCTCACGCTCGCCCGTGGCCTGAACGAGCCGCGTGACGATGTTGTTCGCCTCGTTGGCGTCCCGAGCCCAGTGCACCGTGCCGCCGCGCGCGCTGACTGCACGCTCGAGCTGCTCCAGGAGCTCGTCCAGGCTCGCCATCGTGGACGTCTTGATGGCCTCGCCGGCGAGCCGGAGCTCCTCCCAGTCGTCGAGCTCGCCGACGACCGACGCGCGTTTGGCGCGGATGGTCGCCGTGGCGTGGGCGAGATTGCGTCGCAGCTGGGTGTCCCTGAGCGCTGTGCGTGCAGCGGCGGGGAAGGACTCATCTCCCCGAAGCGCCCCGACGCCTCGGGGTGCGTGTACCGGCAGGCCCAGGAACGTGCTCACGCGACTGATCCTTCCGTCGAGACAAGGATCTCGGCGAGGTGCAGCGTGCGGGTGCCGGTGCGCAGCCGCGACAGCCCCCCACCGATGTGCATCAGACACGACGAGTCGCCCGCGGTAGCCACTTCTGCCCGTGTGTCGAGCACGTTGCGCATCTTGTCGGCGAGCATGGCCGTCGAGGTGTCGGCGTTCTTCACCGCAAAGGTACCGCCGAAGCCGCAGCACTGGTCGGCGTCCGCCAGCTCGACCAGGTCGAGACCTCGGACGTTGTGCAGCAACCGAAGTGGCTTGTCGTCCACGTGCAGCATTCGCAGCGAGTGGCAGGTCGGGTGGTAGGTCACGCGGTGCGGGAAGTACGCGCCCACGTCCTCGACGCCGAGCACGTCGACCAACAGCTCGGACAGCTCAAACGTCTTGGCGGCCACTGCCTCGGCCTGGCCAGCCAGCCGTTCGTCGCCGTAGCGACGGGCCACCGTCGCATGCTGGTGGCGCACCGACCCGACGCACGACCCGGACGGCGCGACGTTGACGTCGTACGGCGCGAAGACCTCCGCGTGGTGGCGCACGAGCGGGAGCGCATCGCGCTGGTAGCCGGTATTGATGTGCATCTGTCCGCAGCACGTCTGCTTGCCGGGAAAGACCACCTCGTGGCCGAGTCGCTCAAGCAGCGTGACGGTGGCCTTGCCGACCTCGGGGAACAAGCCATCGGCCAGGCACGTGACGAACAGTGCGATGCGCATCGTCACCCCACCGTAAGCCCGACCCGACCGGTCACGACATCCCCTGGCGGCCCGTGAAACGGGCTGCCTCCTCCGATCCGCCGGTGGCGTCGCCCGCGCTGTAGGAGTGGGCGCCTGCCCCGGCAAGTGTCCCGTGGTCGACGATCAGGTATTCGTCGCGGATCGGGCGCCCCTCGAACCAGCACTCCAGGATCTCGCGGGTGCCGGCGGCGTAACGGGCCTGCGCCGACAGGCTGGTCCCTGAGGTGTGCGGCGTCATGCCGTGGTGCGGCATGGTCCGCCAGGGGTGATCCCTGGGAGCCGGCTGGGGGAACCAGACGTCCCCGGCATAGCCAGCGAGCTGCCCGCTCTTGAGTGCCCTGACGATGGCATCGCGGTCACAGATCTTTCCGCGGGCCGTGTTCACGATGTAGGCACCGCGCTTCATCGACGCGAGGAGCTCATCGTTGAACATGCCCTCTGTCTCAGGATGCAGGGGCGCGTTGATCGTCACGACGTCACAGACCGCCACCATCGACTGGACATCCGGGTGCCATGTGACCGCCAGGTCCTTCTCGACGTCCTCCGGAAGCCGGTGCCGATCGGTGTAATGCAGGCCGACCTCGAACGGCTTGAGCCGGCGCAGCACTGCCGACCCGATCCGCCCTGCCGCCACCGTGCCGACCTGCATCCCTTCCAGGTCATAGGAGCGTCCGACGCAGTCGGCAATGTTCCATCCGCCATCTACGACCACCTGATGCGACGGGATGTAGTTGCGCACCAGCCCGAGGATCATCATGACCACGTGCTCGGACACGCTGATGCTGTTGGAGTAGGTGACCTCGGCGACCGTGACGCCACGCTCGATCGCGGCTTCGAGGTCGACGTGGTCGGAACCGATGCCGGCGGTGACCGCAAGCTTGAGGTCGGGCGCCTTGGCGATCCGTTCGGCGGTGAGGTAGGCCGGCCAGAACGGCTGCGAAATCACGATCTCGGTGCCGGGCAGCTCGCGCTCGAACACCGAGTCGGGACCGTCCTTGTCCGATGTCACGATCAGGGTGTGGCCGCGACTTTCGAGAAACGACCGCAGGCCAAGCTCGCCCGACACGCAGCCCAGCAGCGCACCCGGGGTGAAGTCGATCGCCTCCGGCGTGGGTGTCGTCTGCCCGTCGAAGTACCGCTCGATCCTGGGGATCTCGTCCCGCGGGTACGGCGGCGGGTACCCGTCCACCGGGTCGTCGTACAGAACACAGAGAACCTTGGCCATCTGACCCTCCCAATCCGTTCCTTGCAAGGTCGCGGGCCAGACCCCGGCCCGTCAAGAGCCAGCGCCAGCCAAGGCTCGGTCGATGGCCGCCATCACGTGCAGGCGGGTGGTCGGGAAGACCGGGACGGTGCTGTCGTCGGGGCCGACCAGCATCTCGATCTCGGTGCAGCCGTAGATGACGCCCTCGGCGCCCGCGTCGACCAACCGGCGGATGACCTGGCGGTAGGCCTGGCGCGACTCGGCTCGGATCACGCCCAGGCAAAGCTCGTCGTAGATGATGCTGTGCACGGTTGCCTGGTCGTCGGCGGACGGGACGATAACTTCGAGGCCGTGGCTCCTGAGCCGGTCCGCGTAGAACGGCTCGGCCATCGTGAACCCGGTGCCGAGCAGCCCGATACGTCGTACGCCCGCGTCATTCACCGCGGCTGCAGTGGTGTCGCCGATGTGCAGCAGCGGGATGGTGATCGCGTCGGCGACCTTGTGCATCGTGTTCGTGCACAGGACGAGGAAGTCCGCTCCGGCCGACTCAA
>JBDUAP010000415.1:0-2610 GCA_040004585.1 Sporichthyaceae bacterium | reverse complement strand
GGTCGGCCTCGCGAGCAAAGGCACGAAGGGCCGATGCCGTGGCCTCACCGATCACCAGCGCGAAACGACCACGGACGACGGTGACTGGCCCGAGTTCCCAGATGTCGCGGCCGAAGTCAGCGCTCGGGGCGCCCTCGCCGGTGTACACGTCAGACGCGAGTAGCCAGTCGCCGTCGCGCGGCACCAGGGTGAGGAACTGCTCACGTTCGACCGGGGAGTCGGTGCCGTCGAACGTGTAGCGCAGCAGAACGCGGGCGATGAACGCGCCGTCCGGCAGCCGCGCCGCCTGGTCGACGGCCAGAGCCGGGCCTTCACCCTCGAACTCGTACTCCCACCCGTCGAAGGGCACCTTCGAGAGCCGGTCGAAGACCGTTGCTTGATTGGCCCTGAACTGGCTCTCCGCCGGGTCGATCAGCGCGAGGAAGGCTGCCTTGTCGTGCCCGAGGATCGCCTTGCTCCGGGCCGCGAGCAGAGACGTGGCTGCGTCCTGGCGACGGATTGCCGCATCGTTGTCCGGGCTGCGCGTCGAGGATGCGCGGGAGGTGGGGTCGCGGCCGTTGGGCGTGGCCTGACCCACCCGGTCGGTGACCAGCCAGGTGACGGTGCCGCCGACGAAGAGAGCGAGGATGAGAGCGCACGCCGCGAGCGCCCAAGGCCAGCGCGGCGGTCGGGACGCCGGCGCGGGCAGCGGCTCGACGGACGGCTCCACCCCTGCATGTTAGGTGCCGTCGACTGCAGAACCGCGGCGTGCGCGGGGGTCAGGGTCGGACGGCGCCGGAGTAGGGCAGCTGGCTGATCGAGGTGATGCGCACGGACGTGCCCGGATGCGGCGCATCGATCATCTTGCCGCCCCCGATGTAGATGCCGACGTGGCTGATCGGGCTGTAGAAGAAGACCAGGTCACCCGGCTGCAGAGCGGACCGTGAGACGCGCCGGCCGGACCCGTACTGCGCAGAGGACGAGTGCGGCAGCGAGACGCCGGCCGCGCGCCAGGCGTAGGACGTCAGACCCGAGCAGTCGAATGCATTGGGCCCACTCGCGCCCCACACGTAGGGGTCACCGAGCTGGGCGTAGGCGGTGCGGACAGCGATCGACGCGCGGCCCGATGCGGGGCCGGTGTAGGAGCCGCCGGTGCCACGCTGGGCGCGGGCATCGGCGATGCTGGCGCGCCGGGCGGCCTCGAGCCGAGCCCGGTCGGCGGCGCGCAGACTGCCGAGCACACCCTGGGCGCTGGCAATCCGGGCCTCGATGGTGCGCTTCTCGGCGCTGAGCTGTGCCTGCAGTGCAGCCAGCCGCTCCCGCTGTTGGTCGACCACGAGCCGGTCCTGGGCGAGCTGCTGGCGAGCGGCGGTGATGCGGCGAAGGGTGACGGCCTGGCGCCGGCTGAGCTGGTCCAGCGCGGTCGCCTGCTGCAGGAAGGCCTGCGGGTCGTCAGCGAGCATCAGCTGCATGGCCATGTCCACGCCGCCGGACTTGTAGGACGCCGCTGCCATCTGCGCCATCGCCGCTTGCATGCCACCGACCTCGGCCTTGGCGCGGTCCAGCCGCTTGGTCACCTGGCGAAGCTCGAGCTCCACCTGCACCATCTGCACGCGGGCGTCGTTGTAGCGCTCGGTCGCGGCCTCGGCCTCGCGGTGCAGCGCGGCGACCCGGCTCTGCGCCTGGCGCAGGGTCAATCGCGGCTCAGCGACCGCTCCGGGCATGACGGCCAGGATGGACGTCGCCGCGATAATCGTGGCGAACAGGGCAAGCACAGAGCGGCGCGGTGGCCGGACAGACGCCAACTCGGTTGGCCCTTCTTCCTCAGCCGCCTACCGGGTGAGCTGACGGGCTCGGGCCGGAAGCAGCCCTACGGCGCGCCACCGAAGCGACGGCGCCGATTCGCCCCGGGAACGTGGTTCCCCGGCTCCAACTCCGACCGTGCGAGCACGACCGGACTGAACTCGGCGGGGACGCCCACTGCCACCCTCGACCGGGCAACAACCTGGCGGACGTCCAAGGGGAGGAACCCTACAGTGACCAAACCGTGACTTTCTAGGGGGTCCGCCTGTCATGTGGACACGCGGCGCTCGTCGTGCTAACCGGCTGCAGCCGATTCACCACTTCGGGTTAGCGCGTCACCTCCTCCTGCGCGAGCCGGGTCGACCGGCTCGAGCGCGAGAACGAGCCGCAACGGCGGCACCAGGCCGGACCCGGCTAGGGCGTCGATGGCCGCCCGCTCGCCGTCGTCGATCTCCATCCCACCGGGCGGGGCCCCGAGCAGCGCCGTCACAACGCAGTCCCCGCACGCCAGGCCGCGCACCTCGCAGCTGTCGCAGTCGATGATCACGTGCCCTCCTCGGCTCTCGCCTCGCGCGGGTGCCTGACTGGCTGCCCGTCGCGGCCGACGCTACGGGCGG
The DNA here is from genome assembly GCA_040004585.1 of Sporichthyaceae bacterium. Lineage (GTDB taxonomy): Bacteria > Actinomycetota > Actinomycetes > JACCUZ01 > JACCUZ01 > JBDUAP01. The sequence continues at coordinate 211 of JBDUAP010000415.1, read as the reverse complement.
GGTCCGACAGAACGGATCAACCCCGGTCCAGCCGGCGGACGAGGGCGTCCGAGGACACCGGGCGAGCCCCGGACCGTCGTACGCCGTCCGCGACCTCCCGGTCGGAGGACACCACCACGACGGGGCGCCCGGGCGGTTCCTCGCGGACCAGTCGCCGGATCAGCTCGTCGGCGATCTCCCCTGGCTTGCTGAACAGCACCCGCACGCCGCG
>JBDUAP010000414.1:0-2611 GCA_040004585.1 Sporichthyaceae bacterium | reverse complement strand
GATCCACCGGATGGCGCGGCCCGCCGAGGAGATGCTTTACATGGCGATGGAGGACTTCCGGGTCGATGTGATCGTCGGCAAGGGTCCTGGTGCCACAGCCATCCCGCTGGAGCTGCCGCCGTTCACGCTCGTCGGCGCCACCACCCGGGCCGGCCTGCTGCCGGGTCCGCTGCGGGACCGGTTCGGTTTCACCGCCCACCTCGACTTCTACGCCGCCGCCGAGCTGGAGCACGTGCTTCGCCGGTCCGCCCGGCTGCTCGCGGTTCCTCTGCAACCCGATGGTGGCGCCGAGATCGCAGGCCGGTCCCGCGGCACCCCCCGAATCGCCAACCGGCTGCTGCGCCGGGTCCGCGACTACGCAGAGGTAAAAACCGACGGTGTCGTGACGCGCGAGGTCGCCCGGACCGCGCTTACCGTCTACGAGGTCGACGAGCAGGGTCTGGACCGGCTGGACCGCGGGGTCCTGCATGCGCTTGTCAGCCGGTTCGGTGGTGGCCCGGTGGGACTCTCGACTCTCGCGGTTGCGGTGGGGGAGGAGCGCGAGACCGTCGAGGAGGTGGCCGAGCCGTTCCTGGTGCGGGCCGGGTTGCTCGCTCGCACGCCGCGTGGCCGGGTGGCCACCGCGGCAGCCTGGCGACATCTTGGGCTCACTCCACCAACCACAATGGCGCCGCCTCCGGCTGCGGACCTGTTCGAGGAGATCGAGGATTCGGTCGGCAGGTAGACTCCCGGGCGGCTGTGAAACCCGTTGCCGGCCGACCCCTTCGGAAGGATGCGCACTACCGTGGAGTCGCTCGTCTTTGCCGCCATACTCCTGCTTGCGTTTTGGCTGCTGATCATCCGGCCGGCCCGGATGCGGACCCGCCGGCAGGCACAGCTGCTGAGCCAGATCACGCCCGGCCAGGAGGTGATGACCACGTCGGGGCTCTACGCGACGGTGGCGGCCGTGGAGGACGACGTCTTGGTGCTCGAGGCCTCGCCCGGCATTACCACCCGCTGGGCCAAGGCCGCGGTGGCGCAGATCGTGCCGGCGCCGGCCCTCTCCGACAACGCCGGGGACGAATAAGTGGCGACCACACCCGCCCGCCGCACCCGGCCAGGTCGCTCCATTGCGGTTCTCGCGCTGCTCACGCTGCTGACGTTCGGCCTGATCTTTGTCGCGGCCCCCGACAAGCTGGGTGACAACAGCCTGTCGGTCAAGCAGAAGTACAGCCCCCGCATGGGGCTGGACCTCGAGGGCGGCACCAGCATCATCCTGACCCCACGCGTCGCCCCGGGCGAGAAGGGCAAGATCACCAGTCAGGCCCTCGCCCGCGCCGTCGAGATCATCAGGTCGCGCGTCGACAGCTTCGGCGTCGCCGAGGCCGAGGTCACGACCGCGGGCAACAACATCGTCATCTCGGTCCCGGGAGCGCGCGACAACGCGATCCTGGCCACGGTGCAGCAGACCGCCGAGTTGCGTTTCCGGCCGGTTCTGGCAGCCGCGGGCGGTATAGCGGCGCCGACTCCGAGCCCGTCGCCGTCCGGGACCACCTCGTCGTCGCCGTCAACCACCGGATCGGCCGCAACGCCGTCACCGAACGCGTCGACCAACGGGCGTGCCATCCCCCTGGCCCTGCGCGCGGCGTCGAGCCCGAGCCCATCAGCGACCCAGACACCGAGCCCGGCGGCTCCCGCGAGCGGGGGCATCACCGCGGCACTCCAGCGGCGCTTCGACGCTCTGGACTGCTCGGACCTCGCCAAGGTCAGGACCGACTTGCGCACGAGTGGCGGCGACGACCCGAAGAAACCGTTGGTCACCTGCCTCGACGACAGCAGCGAGAAATACATCCTCGGGCCCGCCGAGGTGCTCGGCACGGATGTCACCGGGGCGAACGCTTCGCTCAACACGAACTCGCAAGGGGCAGTGACGGGCGGCTGGATCGTCTCGCTGGACTTCAGTCGGTCCGGCTCGCGCAAGTTCGCCGCGACGACCACCCGGCTGGCGGCGCTGCAGCCCCCGCTGAACCGGTTCGGCATCGTCCTAGACGGCCTCGTCGTCTCCGCGCCCGGTCTCAACAACGGGCCGATCACGGGGGGCAGCGCGCAGATCGAAGGAGACTTCACCCAGCAGGAGGCGCGTGACCTCGCGAACGTCCTGAAGTACGGCGCGCTGCCGCTCACCTTCGACGCTGGTGAGGTACAGGAGGTGTCCGCGACCCTGGGTGGTGAGCAGCTCAAGGCCGGCCTGGTCGCCGGCATGATCGGGCTCGCACTGGTGGTCCTCTACTCCCTGCTCTACTACCGCGGTCTCGGCCTGGTGACCGTTGCGAGCTTGGCGGTGGCCGCGCTCATCACTTACGGATCGGTCGTGCTCCTCGGGTGGCAGATCGGTTTCCGCCTGAGCCTCGCCGGTGTGGCCGGCCTCATCGTCGCCATCGGCATCATCGCCGACTCGTTCATCGTGTTCTTCGAACGACTACGTGATGAAGTCCGCGACGGCAAGGCGTTGCGCGTGGCGGTCGAGACCGGCTGGGTGCGCGCCCGTCGTACGATCCTCGCCGCCGACTTCGTCTCGCTGCTTGCTGCGGTCGTGCTCTACGTGCTCTCCGTCGGCGGTGTGCGCGGCTTC
>JBDUAP010000086.1:0-8740 GCA_040004585.1 Sporichthyaceae bacterium | reverse complement strand
CATCGTCTGGAGCGGCACGAGAGACGTGATGCTGTCGGTCCGGACCACAACCTCGTTCGTCATCGAGTCGACCAGCGAACGCCCTGTCTGGGTGTCGACGTCGGTGACCAAAGCCAGCCAGCGGGACGACAAGCCGGGGCTGAGCAGCGGCACCGGGAGAATCAGCAGCCGTCGGTTCTTGATCGCGGCTACCCGGCGCATCATGGTGACGTATTGCAGCACCTCGGGGCCGCCGATCTCGAAGACCTGCCCGCTCGCCTCTGGCTGGTCGAGCACCCCGACCAGGTAGCGCACGACGTCCGCCACGGCAATCGGCTGGGTCCTCGTGCGGACCCACCGTGGTGTGATCATCACGGGGAGGTGGTCGACCAGCTGTCGTGTCATCTCCCACGAGATGCCGCCACTGCCCACGATGATGCCGGCCCTGAGCACGGTGACCGGCGTTCCGGAGCTCCCCAGAAGGCTTTCGACCTCGCGCCTGCTGCGCAGATGCGATGAGAGCTGATCCGTGTCGTTGCCCAGCCCGCCGAGGTAGATGATCTGCTGTACCCCGGCCTCCGCGGCGGCTTTGCCGAACGAGCGCGCTGCCTCTGCGTCCAGCCGCTCGAAGTCCTTCGAGTCAAGGGAGTGCACCAGGTAATAGGCCGCCCGGCAGCCCCGAAGGGCCTCGTGCAGCGTGGCGACGTCGTGAACGTCACCACGCACTGCTTCGCCGTCTCCCCTGTAGCTGTCAGGCTTGCGAGTCATCGCGCGCACGTCGTGCCCGGCTGCCGTGAGAGCAGGACAGAGCCGTCGCCCGACGAAACCTGTCGCTCCCGTGACCAGAACGGGGCCATCTGACGTCATTGCGGCTCCTCGTCCTGACTGCGCCGCCGAGTCCTGCTCGGCTGGGAGCGTTGATGGCCCAGTTCTCCGCCGATGCGACCCCCGTACGGGCGGCCATGATCGGCGTACTCCTCCCGGTAGAACGACAGGTGCCACTCGCCGAGATCGACCCCGCATCCGGTCCGCAGAATCTCCGACTCCACCGCGGCACCGTGCACGCGGGTCCCGCCGGCCCTCCCGATCCGCACCAGCACGAACTCGTCCCTGTCGTCGTGCCGGATCTCCGCGTGCAGCGGATCGAGTCCGGGCAACTGGATGTCGCAGTCAGGACCAGCGCCGATGGTGGTGACCTCATCGCGCAGAGGGAACACCTTCTGCCGATCCACTGGTCCGGGATAGGACCGGGTCGCCATGATCATCCGCGGGTTGCCGCCGCCGTCAGGATCATGCGTCGTGGTCACGGGATGGCGGCGACGGCGAATCATCGTGGGGGCCACCGGGAACAGCGTGGCCGGCGGGGCGAGCTCGCGCGCCGGCAGCGCCCCCCCGCTCGCGAAACGGATCCGGCCGCGCATGAAGAACCACAGGTCCGCTCCACGCTCGATGCGGATGTGCCGCGAACCCGTCACGCGGCGCTGCAGCCACGACGTACGCGTCACACCCAACGTGACGAGCGGTCCGGACGGTGCGACCACCTTGAGCGACAGTCCCTTGCCGGCTAGCGCCTGTGCCAGCCCGCGGATCGAACCCGAGTCCGACCGTCCGGCGAACAGGAGCGGGTCGGTAAGCCGCAGCTCCAAGTTCTTGCCGGACCCAGTAAGCGCGCCGGTCACGGTTCGCGAGCCCGGAACGTCGACGGCGAACTCCAGGTCGGCGTCCACGGTGAGGTCGGCGGTCATCGGGTCAGGCGTCGCGGTCTGCGGGACTCGCATTGTCCTTGGTTGTGACCTGCAGGGTGCCATTGAGCTTCCAGGTGGCGCGAGGTGCCTGTGAACCGGTGTCCCGGGGGACCTCGACGGTCATGTCCATGAACCGGTAATTGATGGCTGCCTCGCGACCAGTGAGGAAGGACCACATCTCACGGCCGAGGTCGGTCCAGTCGACGACCTCGCTGGTGGGGGCTACGGGATAAGCGGTGGTCTCGGTCATGGTGGCTCCTCTATAGCGGGAAAGTTAGACGCTTTCCTCAACGGGTTGTTTAGGTTTACTATGACAGGGTGCCTCCTCGAACGCAAGCCCCGACCTCAACCGCGTCCAGCACGCCGCCGAGCCTGACCATCGGTGATCTGGCGGAACGCACGGGCCTGTTGCCCGCCACGCTGCGGATGTGGGAGTCCCGGCACGGGTTCCCGCGTCCCGCGCGACGTGCCAGCGGTCACCGCCGCTACGCCGAACGCGACGTCGAGCTGGTGATGCGGGTGCTTCGACGACGGGACGCCGGCGTTCGCTTGGAGGTGGCGATCGCGGAAGTGGCTTTGGCTCAGGCGTCCATCGAGAACCCCCCGGGATCCCCATCCGTCTTCGCGACTCTCCGTGGCATGCACCCCCTCCTGCAGCCCCAACGGCTGAGGAAGTCGACCCTGATTGCGCTTTCCTGGGCCATCGAGGACGAGTGTTGCGCACGGGCTGAGAGGCCGGTGATCTTCGGCGGGTTTCAGAAGGAGGAGTACTTCCGCGCTGCGCAGGAGCGGTGGACCGAGCTAGCTCGCATCGCCCGCTCGACCACGGCTTTCGCCGATTTCGGCGGCGCGCCGGAGACCGTCGCGGGGATCGCGCTCGTGCACCTTCCCGAGGACGCACCGATGCGGCGGGAGTGGGCGGTCGTGTGCGACGCACCGGACTACCCCGCGATGCTGACCGCCTGGGAGCTGCCCGGGCAATCGACCGTCCCAGAGAACAAGCGGCTCTTCGAGGCGATCTGGACCGTGGAGCCGGCTGCCGTGCGCGACGCGGCTCGGGCCAGTGCCCAGGTGGCCCTGCAGCTCGGTCACGCCGAAGCCGCGCCGCTGCTCTACGAGCTCGCCAAGAACCCGCCAGTGCCGCCGGTGGAGCTGATGAAGGCGTCGTCCTTGCTGAACCGTGTGGTGGCTTACATCGACGCGACCGCCTAGGCGCGATTCACCACTGCTGCCTGCCTCAGACTAGACCTTCTTGCGCCTTTAATGTTTTCGTCGCGGCGCCAACGCGTCCGGTTGCGGGCTGGCACTTGAAGCTCCGCGTTGAGGCCGCGCGCGATGCCCGATGCGATCGTGATCAAGGTCAGGGACACCCAGGTGGCTAACCAGCTCGGTGAGCATGGTCATCCATTGCTTCGCGCTCAGCCCGTGTAACCCTCGACGGTCGAGGGCGACCGCACAGCGGCGTTGTCCGGGTTGCCGCCAGCGGCCCGGAGAGCGTCCCGCTGGCGGAGCAGGTCCCAGGACTGGTCGAGCTGCACCTCGACCTCACCCAGGCGGGCATGCTCCTCGGCCTCGCTGATCTGGCCTTGGCCCAGCTGCTCACGAAGTTGCTTTTCCTCGGCGATCAGGCCGGAGATGCGTTCGTGGATTTCGGGGTCGTTGCTCATCCCCCGAGTCTAAGCACGCCGAGGAGAGGTGCGGCGGCCGAAGGCGATCTGCCTCGCGATGCTGCTCTCAGCGGTGCTGAGCTATCGGCCTGCGACTCGTCATCGGTCGGCTCTAAGCGGACAGGTCAACCCGGAGCCCGACGTTGCGCGCTCGAGCGGCGTCCATGACGAGGTTCGATGCTGCGACGTCCTGAGCGGCAATGCCTACGGACTTGTACAGGGTGATCTGCTCAGGCGTGCTGCGGCCCGCCCTTGTGCCCATGATGAGCTCACCTACTTCAGCGTAGATGTGCTCGGCACTGATGAGCCCTTCTTCCATGGGGACTCGCAGGTCGTTGCTTCCGGCCGGTGGGCGTGCCAGGACGGCCGCGCGGGACTCCACCACGACGAGGGCCTCGGATACGGTCGCCGAGTCCACCTCGCGGCCAGCCGTGTTGTAACCCACCGAGGCGATGTGCACCCCAGGCTTCAGGAATTCACGCTGCACCACGGGATCTGGCGAATGTGTTGCTGCACAGATCAGGTCGGCATCGACGCAGGCCTCGGCATAGGTGTCAACGGGGCGCACATCAATTCCTAGCGAATCACGCAGTACCGAGGAAAGCGCAACGACCCGATCCGGATTCCGTCCAGCTACGCGAACATGCTGGATAGGCCGCACTCTCACCATCGCCTCTGCATGAGCACGGGCTTGGACACCCGTTCCAAGGATGGCCAACGTGTCGGCATCCTCGCGCGCCAGCAGTTCTGCCGACAAGGCTGACCCGGCTGCAGTCCGCAGTTTGGTGATCGACCCGCCATCCAGCAAGGCAACCGGCTCACCGGAGTCCGGGTCGAACACGACGACGACGGCCTGATGCGTCGGCAACGGGCCCTCAGCGTTCCCCGGGAAGAGGCTGACCAACTTTGCAGCCAATCCTTTCCCTGTGGGTAGGTACGCCGGCATTGCAGCCAGAAATCCGCGCGCGGGCACCATCGCCGCGATCCGCGCAGGGATCGATCCTCGGCCCGCGCTCACGTCTTCCATCGCGCCACGAAGGGCGTAACGCAATGCATCGAGGTCCAGCAGAGACTCCGTCTCCGAGCGATTCAATATGAGCATGAGGAGAGTGTGCTCGGGAAAAGACCCGATTGGTCGGGCTGACAGGATTTGAACCTGCGACCCCTTGACCCCCAGTCAAGTGCGCTACCAAGCTGCGCTACAGCCCGCCGCCCGGGATCGCTCTCGGGCTCGGCAACCTTATCGCAGCGAAACGGCCGCCTCCGCTGGCCGATGGAGGACCGGCAGAACGTCTACTTGCGCTTCTCGCGGGCCTTGACGCTGATCTCGATCGGGCTGCCGATGAACCCGAACTCCTCACGCAGCCGCCGCTCCACGAAGCGACGGTAGCCCGCCTCCAGGAAGCCGGTCGTGAAGAGCACGAACCGCGGCGGCCGGGTGTCGGCCTGGGTGGCGAACAGGATCCGCGGCTGCTTGCCGCCGCGGACCGGATGCGGATTGGCCGCGACGAGCTCGCCGAGAAAGGTGTTGAGCCGACCGGTCGGGACTCGGCTGTCCCAGCTGTCTAGCGCCGTTTCGATCGCCGGTACCAGCCGGTCCATATGGCGGCCGGTGCGGGCCGAGATGTTCACCCGTGGCGCCCACGGCACCTGCACCAGGTCACGCTCGATCTCGCGTTCCAGGTAGTAGCGGCGTTCGTCGTCGAGCAGGTCCCACTTGTTGTAGGCGATCACCAGAGCGCGGCCGGACTCGACCACCATCGAGATGATGCGGGTGTCCTGCTCGCTCAGCACCTCGCTGGCGTCGACGAGGACGACGGCGACCTCGGCGCGGTCCAGCGCCGACTGGGTGCGCAGCGTCGCGTAGTAATCGGTCCCGCTGGCCTGGTGGGCACGGCGCCGGATGCCGGCGGTGTCGACGAATTTCCAGGTCTCGCCGCCGAGTTCGATCAGCTCGTCGACGGGGTCGCGGGTGGTGCCGGCCACCTCGTCGACGACGACGCGGTCCGTGCCCGCGAGCTCGTTGAGCAGGCTGGACTTCCCGACGTTGGGCTTGCCGAGCAGCGCGACCCGACGGGGCCCTTCCGCGTCGTCTTCTCGGTCCGCGGGCGCTTCCGGAAGGACGGCGAGCACGGCATCGAGGAGATCCCCGCTCCCCCGCCCGTGCAGCGCCGAGACGGCGTAGGGCTGCCCGAGGCCCAGGGACCACAGCGCGGCGGCGTCGGATTCGGCCTTATCGCCGTCCACCTTGTTGGCGACCAGGACCACCGGCTTTCCTGCCCGGCGCAGCACTTTGACCACGGCCTCGTCCGTCTCGGTCGCGCCCACGGTTGCGTCCACAACGAAGAGAACAGCGTCGGCTGCCTCGATCGCGATCTCGGCCTGGGCAGCGACCTGCGCGGCGAGGCCCTTCGCGTCCTGCTCCCAGCCGCCGGTGTCCACGACGGTGAACCGCCGACCGTTCCAAACCGCGTCGTAGAGGACCCGGTCACGCGTTACCCCGGGCACGTCCTCGACGACTGCCTCGCGGCGACCCAGGATGCGGTTGACCAGCGTCGACTTGCCCACGTTGGGCCGGCCGACGACGGCTAGCACCGGTGCCGGCCCGTTGGCCTTGCTGTCCAGCGCCTCGGCGTACAGGTCCTCAGTCATCGCGTTGTCCTGGCGAGTACGACGTCCACGGCCGCCGAGATGACCTCGTTGAGGCTCAGCTCACTCGCGTCGATCTCCACGGCGTCCGCGGCCTTGAGCAGCGGCGACGCCGCGCGCTGGGTGTCGATCGCGTCGCGGTTTCGCAACTCGGTGAGTGTGATGGTGGCGTCGACGGTGGGGTCAGCGCTCAGTTCCGCGGCACGGCGCTGAGCACGCACCTCCGGCAGTGCAGTCAGGAAGATCTTGGCCGCCGCGTCGGGGGCGACCACCGTGCCGATATCGCGTCCCTCGACGACGATCCCACCCGCACCGATGGCCTCCCGCTGGAGGGCGACAAGACGGGTCCGTACGGCGGGGACCGCACTCACCGGGCTCACGATGCTGGTGACCTCACGGGTCCGGATCGGGCCGGCCACGTCGCGACCGTCCACGGTAATCGTGGGTGCCTCGGGGTCCGTTCCCGCCTCGATCAGGGGCTGCCCGCACGCCGCCGCCACCGCATCGGGGTCATGCACGTCGACGCCGTGCTCAGCCATCCACCAGGCCATCGCGCGGTACATCGCGCCGGTGTCGAGGTAGCGCAGCCCGAGGCGGCCCGCGATGCCCCGCGACACGCTGGACTTGCCCGAGCCGGACGGGCCGTCGACGGCGACCACGATCGTGCTGTGGTCGGACCTGGTCGCGGGCACGCGGAACCTCACGGTTGTCGGGCTGGTGGGGACCCCCCGAGGCTACCTGCCCTCAGCCGTGAACCACCCATCCGAGCGCGACCAGCGCCTCCACCAGCTGCGCAGCAACCGGGGGCGCGACAGACAGCTCGACCAGGCCGACGGCCTGCCCGGGCGAGTGCTCGATGCGGACGTCCTCGATGTTGACCCCCGCGTTGCCGGCGTCCGCGAACAGGCGGGCCAGCTCGCCGGGCCGGTCGGCCAGCACGACGGGCACCATGGCGTACGACATGGGCGGCGCCCCGTGTTTGCCGGGCAGCCGGGCCCGCCCGGCGTTGCCCCGGATCAGCAGCTCGCGCAGCGACGTCCGGCCCCACTCGGGGTCGTCGGAAATCTCGTGCAGCGCTGCGATGGCGCTGTCGACGTCGACGCGCAGCTCGGTCAGGACACGGGCCACCGGGTGGGCGTTGGCCGCGAGGACGTCGATCCACAGGTCGGGGTCCGAGGCGGCTACCCGGGTCACGTCGAGCAGGCCCTGGCCGGTCAGGGTGAGCGCCTCGTCGTGGCCCTCCGCCAGCCGGGCGGCAACGAGCGTGGCCGCTACCTGCGGGACGTGGGACACCAGAGCCACGGCGTCATCGTGGGCCGCGGCGTCCATCGTCACGGCAATGCCGCCGCAGAGTGTGACCAGTGCGTGTGCCCGCGCAATCGAGTCCGGCTCCGCGTCGGACTCCACGATGACCCAGGGCCGGCCCTCGAACAGGTCCGCCCGCGCGGCGCCGGGACCCGACCGCTCGCGCCCGGCCATCGGGTGGGTGCCGACGAAATGCGCGGCCCGGCCCATCTCCCGGCGTACGTCGTGCAGAATTCCGGCCTTCACCCCCGCCGTGTCCACGACGGTCGCGGCGATGTTTCCGACGAGCAGCCCCACAGCCACCTCCGCGGTCGCCGACGGTGAGATCGCCACGACCGCGAGGTCGACCTGGCCCGGTGGCGGCGCCGGGTCTCCCGCCCCGAGATCCGCCGCACGTCGTACCGCCACCGGGTCGCGGTCGGTGAGATGCACGGTGACACCGCGCCGACGCAGCGCCAGCGCGATCGACGTCCCGATGAGCCCGGAGCCGACGACCAGGCAGGACCGCAGCTCAACCGCAGCAGTCACTGGGCCAGGTCCTTGCGCAGCGCTACCGCGCCGCGCAGGTAGACGTGCTTGATCTGGTCGCGCCGGAGGTCGCTGTGCACGTGCACCATCACCCGGATCACGCGGGGCAGGGCTCCGGCAACGTCGATCTCCTGGGCACAGATGAGCGGCACGTCGCCGATGCCGAGGGCCCGCGCGGCGACCGCGGGGAACTCGCTGCGCAGGTCGGGTGTCGCCGTCAGCATCATCGAGATCAGGTCGTCGTTGTCGATGGCGTTCTGCTCGAGGATCGACCGGATCAGCTCATCGACCGAGGCCAGCAGGTGGTCGCGGTCGTCGCCGTCGAGCTGGGTGGCCCCGCGGATAGCGCGGACCGCACGAGTCGACACCGCTGACCTCCTGCCTGCAACTTCCTGGAGCCGCTCACCCTAACGATGGGCACCAGTGACGCGGGGACCCAATGCACCTGGCGAAATGCCACGGCGGGAACGCTTGTCCTGCTTGCCGCCATGGGGCTGAGCGGCTGCGGGGGCGACAAGGGCACGGCTTCGCCGTCGTCCAGTCGGCCCGGCTCCGGCACCACGCTCGCCCCGGCGCTGGATCAGGACTTCCCCGACCCGGACGTGCGGTTCGTCAATGGCACCTACTACGCCTATGCCACCCAGCCGGGCGACGGCAGCGTGAACGTGCAGGTGGACCACGTCGACCGACCTCAAGAGTTGGGACGTCCAGGTGCAGGACCCCCTGCCGGAGTTGCCCGGCTGGGCCACCAACGGGCGCACGTGGGCGCCTGACGTCGCGGCCGGACCTGATGGCTTCCTGATGTACGTGACCGCGCGCAGCGTCGACCCGGACCTGCAGTGCATCGGGGTCGCGCGCAGCACCAAC
>JBDUAP010000085.1:0-8745 GCA_040004585.1 Sporichthyaceae bacterium | reverse complement strand
TCGCGCATGTAGCCCTCGTAGCGCTCCCGGCTCCAGTCGGAGTCGGTCTCGGAGTGGCGACGCTGCACGAAGGGGATCGCACCCTCGAACCCGGTGTGGTAGGACCGGATCCGGCCGTAGCGGTTGCGGTATTTGACGTGCACCTGATAGTCGAGCCCGTGCAGGACCGCCTCACGCACCCGCTCGGGCAGCTTTCGCCAGGGGGTCGACATCTTGAACCGCATGTCGTCGGCGAGCGCGTCGAGCAACCGGGTGAAGTATTCGCCGGACGTGCCGCCCGCCCACGGCGCCACGGCGCCTTCCTCGAGCGAGAGCTCGTCGTTGGGGATGATCAGCTCGGGATCGACCTCGAGCCGCGTCCCGATGCCGGTGCAGACGGGGCATGCGCCGTAGGGCGAGTTGAACGAGAACGAGCGTGGCTCGAGCTCCTCCATCGCGAGCGGGTGCTCGTTGGGGCAGGCCAGCCGCTCGGAGAAGCGCCGCTCGCGGTGTGGGTCGTCGGTGGGCAGGTCGACGAAGTCGAGCACGACCAGCCCGCCGGCCAGCTTGAGGGCGGTCTCCACCGAGTCGGTGAGCCGTCGCTTGGCCGACGGTTTGACGCTGAGTCGGTCGACCACGATGTCGATCGTGTGCTTGTACTTCTTGTCGAGCTTGGGCGGCTCGGCGAGCGACACGACCTCGCCGTCGACCCGGGCCCGGGAGAACCCCTTGGTCTGCAGCTCGCGGAACAGCTCGCCGTACTCGCCCTTGCGGCCGCGCACCACGGGGGCGAGCACCTGGAAGCGGGCCCCCTCGTCCAGGTCGAGCACCCGGTCGACGATCTGCTGCGGCGTCTGGCTGCTGACCGGCTCGCCGCACACGGGACAGTGCGGCCGGCCGGCGCGGGCGAACAGCAGGCGCAGGTAGTCATAGACCTCGGTGATCGTGCCGACGGTCGAGCGGGGGTTGCGGCTGGTGGACTTCTGGTCGATGGACACCGCCGGCGACAGGCCCTCGATGAAGTCGACGTCGGGCTTGTCCATCTGGCCGAGGAACTGGCGCGCGTAGGCGGACAGCGACTCGACGTAGCGGCGCTGGCCCTCGGCGAAGATCGTGTCGAAGGCCAGGCTGGACTTGCCCGAGCCGGACAGGCCCGTGAACACGATCAGGGCGTCGCGGGGCAGGTCGAGAGAGACGTCCTTGAGGTTGTGCTCGCGCGCACCTCGGACGATCAGTCGGTCCACGGGGTCCTTCCAGGTCAGGCCGGCCCAGGGCAGAGCCTTGCGCGATCAATCGAGAGCCGGTCGAAGCTCCTTTCCATGCTAGGTGCCCCCACCGACAACTCGACAACTCCGTCACCGGGCGGGCCAGCGGGCCCCGCTAGGGTCGGCTCGTGCCCACCTCCTCCGACCCCGAGCCCGCCGCCCTGAGGGGCGCCCTGGACGAGATGGCGGCCTCGACCGACCGGCTGCTCGCGACCGTGGACGGGTTCGACGACGCCGCGCTGCGGGCTCCCTCCCGGCTGCCGGGCTGGACCCGGGCGCACGTGCTGACGCACATCGCGCGCAATGCCGACGGCCTGGTCAACCTGGTCACGTGGGCCCGCACCGGCGAGGAGACCCCGATGTACGCGGGGGGGCAGGCCGGTCGGGCGGCCGAGATCGAGGCCGGGGTCGACCGGCACATCGGCGACGTCCGGCTGGACCTCAGCGACTCTGCCGAGCGGCTGCTCGGCGCGTTCGCCGACTTCCCCGACGAAGGACTGACCCGGGACGTGGTGTTCGGCGCTGCCAAGGCGGGCTTCGGGTGGGAGATCCCGCTGATGCGCACCCGCGAGGTAGAGATCCATCACGTCGACCTCGACGCCGGCTACACACCGGCGCACTGGTCCGAGGGCTTCGTGCACCGCACGCTCGACCAGCTGGCGCCGTTCTTCCGCGCCGAGCGCGACATGCCGATCGGCCGGCTCGCCGCGAACGACTCGGACCGATCCTGGGAGGTCGCCGCCGACGGGCCGGAGCTGTCGGGTCCTACCAACGCCTTGCTCGCGTGGCTCACCGGCCGGTCCACCGGTGACGGTCTGCAGCTCGACACCGGTGACCCGGTGCCGATGGCACCAACCTGGAGGTGACTGATGGCCGACGAGTCGTCGTACACAGGCGAGGTGCAGCCCGGCGGCCCGGCCGCCGTCCGCGAGCTGCCAGCGCTCACGATCAGCAAGGTCTCCGTGGGACCGATGGACAACAACGCCTATCTGCTCGAGTGCCGGTCGACCGGCGCCCTGTGTCTCGTCGATGCCGCGAACGATGCGGCCACTCTCCTCGACCTGGTCGGCGACCGGCCGCTCGAACGGGTCGTGACCACCCACCAGCACCTCGACCACTGGCAGGCGCTCGAGGAGGTGGTGGCGGTTACGGGCGCTCGCACCGCGGCCGGGCGCAAGGACGCCGACGGCATCCCGACCGCCACCGACGAACCGCTGGACGACGGCGACACCGTGAGGGTGGGCGAGGTGACCTTGCACGTCATTACCTTGGTCGGCCACACGCCGGGCTCGGTCGCGCTGCGCTATGACGACCCGGGTGGCCATCCCCACCTGTTCACCGGCGACTCGCTGTTCCCGGGCGGCGTCGGGCGCACGACCCGGCCGGAGGATTTTGAGTCGCTGCTGGATGACGTGACGTCCAAGCTGTTCGATGCGATGCCGGACGACACCTGGTTCTATCCGGGCCACGGCAACGACAGCACGCTTGGCGCCGAGCGGCCTTCTGTGCCCGAATGGCGAGCGCGTGGCTGGTGAGGGCAGGTGGTGACCCGCTGGGGGATCATCGGGACGGGCACGATCGCGGCCGCGTTCGTCACCGACCTCCGACTGCTGCCTGACGCAGAGGTGGTGGCCGTCGGCTCCCGCAGCCAGGGGACCGCCGACGCCTTCGGTGACCAGTTCGACATCGTGCGGCGGCACCCGTCGTACCAAGCCTTGGTCGCGGACCCGGACGTCGACGTGGTCTACGTCTCGACGCCGCACCCCGGACACTTCCCGGCCGCCATGCTGGCCATCGAGGCCGGCAAGCCCGTCCTCGTCGAGAAGCCGTTCACGCTGAACGCCACCGAGGCTGCCGAGCTGATCGCCGCTGCCCGTCGACGCGGCGTGTTCCTCATGGAGGCGATGTGGACGCGCTTCCTGCCCCATGTCGTGCGCATCCGCGAGCTGCTGGCCGAAGGTGTCCTCGGCGAGATCCGGACGGTGCTGGCCGACCACGGTGCGTGGTTCCCGCCCGACCCCCAGCACCGGCTGCTCAACCGTGAGCTCGGTGGCGGTGCGCTGCTCGACCTGGGCGTCTACCCGGTGTCCTTCGCATCGATGGTGCTCGGCCCGCCGGCAAAGGTGACGGCGGTGAGCACACCCGCCTCGACGGGCGTGGACGCACAGACGTCCGTGCTGCTGGAACATGCCGGCGGTGCGCACGCGCTCCTGACGACCACCTTGGAGGCGCGCACACCCAACCGCGCGGCGATCGCGGGGACGCTGGCCCGGATCGAGGTCGACGCCGTCTGGTACCGCCCCACCGGCTTCACCCTGGTGGCGCTCGACGGCACCGAGGTGGAGCGCCACGTCGACGAGGACGACGGCAACGGGTTGCGGCACCAGGCGGCGGAGGTCGCGCACTGTCTGAGCGACGGCAAGCTCGAGAGTGCCGTCATGCCGTTGGACGAGTCGCTCTCAGTGATGAGGACGCTGGACGAGGTACGACGTCAGATCGGCCTGGTCTATCCCTCTGAACCGTCCTGACCCAGCGGCTCGTCCGGGTCGCGGCGCACCTTCACCAAGCTCGCGACGGTCGTTACCGCCAGGGTGCCCAGGATGATCGCCAGCGACAGCCAGATCGGGATCGTCGGCACGGCGTCGACGTGCTTGCCACCGTTGATGAACGAGAGCTCGTTCCCGTGCAGAGCCTCCATCACCAGCTTGACGCCGATGAACCCCAGCACGACGGAGAGCCCGACACTGAGATAGATCAGCCGCTGCAGCAGGCCACCGATCAGGAAGTAGAGCTGGCGCAGCCCCATCAGCGCGAACACGTTCGCGGTGAACACGAGGTAGGGCTCCTTGGTGAGCCCGTAGATGGCGGGGATCGAGTCGAGCGCGAACAGCAGGTCCGTGGTGCCGAGCGCGAGGATCACGATGAGCATCGGGGTGATGACGCGCTTCCCATTGACCCGGGCGAACGTCTTCACGCCGTGCCACTCCTGGGTCGCCGGGAAGCGCCGCTCGACCCACGTGAGCAGGCGGTTCTCCTCGTAGTCCTCTTCGCCAGACTCCCCCTGCGTCGCCAGCTTGAACGCCGTGTAGATCAGGAACGCCCCGAACAGGTAGAAGACCCAGCTGAATTTCTCGATCGCGGCGGCGCCGAGTGCGATGAAGATCCCGCGCATGACCAGCGCGAGGATGATGCCGATCAGGAGAGCGGTCTGCTGGTACATCCTCGGCACCTGGAACTTCGCCATGATGATGACGAAGACGAACAGGTTGTCGATGGACAGGCTGTACTCCGTCAGCCACCCGGCGAAGAACTCGCCGGCGAACTCACCACCGGAGAGGACGAGCACGCCCACTCCGAATGCGATCGCGAGCCCGACAAAGAACGCGATGGCGATCGCGCACTCCCGCAGGGAGGGCTCGTGCGGGCGCCGACCGATGATGAAGACGTCAACGGCGAGCACTCCGACCATCAACGCAATGGTCACGGCCCAGGCCCAAACGGGCACATTCATCGGGTGGTCTCCCGGCAAAGGTTTCGGTTATAAGTGTGCTCAGGCCGCGGTGGGGCCATCGTCGCCCCCGCGGGCCAGGCTCGCGATGGTGGTGACGAGCAGAGTCCCGGCGATGAAGCAGAGCGAGAACAGGATCCCGATGTGCGGGAGCGGCAGCGCCCCGAGATGGTCGACGTTCGAGCCTTCGAGCGCCTCGATGACCAGCTTGGCCCCGATGAACCCAAGGATGACCGCGAGGCCGATGTTGAGGAAGATGATCCGCTCGAGCAAGCCGCCCACCAGGAAGAACAGCTGGCGCAGCCCCATCAGCGCGAACGCATTGGCCGTGAACACGATGTAGGTGTCGGTGGTCAGCCCGAAGATGGCCGGGATGGAGTCCAGCGCGAAGACGACGTTGGCGATGCCGATGGCCACGATGACGAGGACCAGCGGGGTGGCAAGTCGGCGGCCGCCCTGCTGGGTGATCAAGCGCGTACCATCGTACGTCGGGGTCGTGGGCAGCACTCGACGAACCAGCCGGAGGACCCGGCCTTCGGTGAAGTCGTCCTCGTCGTTCTCTCCGGCGAGCAGCAGCCTGACTGCGGTGTAGACCAGGAAGGCGCCGAAGACGTAGAAGACCCAGTTGAACCTGCTCAGTGCAGCGGCGCCGGCAGCGATGCAGACTGCACGCAGCAGCATGGAGAGCACAATGCCGATGTACAGGACCTTGTCCTGGGCCAGGACGGGCACCGCGAAGCGGGTCATGATGATCATGAAGACGAAGAGGTTGTCGACGCTGAGGCTGTACTCCGTCACGTAGCCCGCGACGAACTCACCCGCTGCCGTCGGGCCGGCGAGCAGCGCGAGGCCGCCGGCGAAGGCCAGTGCGAGCCCGATGTAGACCAAGACCCAGCGAGTGGCGTCGCGCATCGTGACCGCGCCGCCGCGGCGACCGATGACGACGAGATCGACCACCACGATGGCGACCAGTCCGGCGACGGTCGCCAGCCAGACGAAGGTCGGGACATCGGCAATCACAGGCACCCTCCGGACGGCAGCAGCACGGCACGGTCCGGAGGTCTCTTCCGCCCGCCTGGCTTGAACCGGCGGACCGGCAGCACCGGGCCGGACGGATCCGGCCGTGATGACGACGCTGCCGCGAAGGAATACTCCCCTCCACTACCGCTCAGTCTGGCAAGCCGACCGGGCAGATGTCACATCGGGTGCCTGACAGCCGGCTCAGCGCCGCGAGGGCCACGGCTGCGCCGGCCGGCTGTCGGCCCCAAAAACCGCTACGCGCGGTAGAACAGCCAGGCGTCCCTCATCCGCTGCACCTGCCCGGCCGTGAACTCGGTGTAGCAGGTGTCGTAGGAGTAGTCCATGTAGTTGTGGATCGGGTCGAGCCCGGGCGCGGTGCAGGTGTCCTTGCCCACCGGGCAGCCGCTCGTCGGTGTCTTCTGCGCCGGGGTGTCATCGACGAAGTCGCCCTTGGCGTTGCACCCGCCGAAGAAGGTGTGCTCGAGGTTGAGCCAATGACCAACCTCATGCGTGGCCGTCTCGCCCTGGTCATAGCGCCCGGCGTAGGTCGTTGAGGTCCCCAGCATCGACTCCCAGTCGAAGACCACGCCATCGAGGTACTGCTGCCCGGGCTTGGTCACGATGTCCGGCAGGTAGGCCCAGCCGAGGTAAGCCCCAGCCGTCGTCGAGTAGAGGTTCAGGGCGTTGGTGCCGCCCTGCCGGAGCGTCTGCTTCATGGTGTGCTCGTTGGTGCCACCGATGCCGGCATAGAACCAGTCGGCGTTGTCGGTGCGGGTCACCCCGGCGAGCACGAAGGAGAAACCGGTGGCCGCGCCACCCTCACCAGCGGAGTAGGTGTTGTTGAGGACCGCGATCTGTCCGGCGATCTGTGCGTCCGTGAGCGCGCCGGTCGCACCGTCAGTCACGCTGTGGAAGTAGACCGGGACCGTCGCCTTGAACTGCTTGCCGGCCTTGCCCTTCGCCGATGCGGGCAGGTCAGCGTGGATGTCACCGGTGTCTGGTTCGCGGACGACTCCGCCGCGCCCCTGCGCTGCTGCCGAGGATGACTCGGCGGCAACGTTCGGGTCGCAGAAGGCGGACCCTGCCGAGAGGCTTGCACCTACTCCCACCGGCGTGATGGCGCCGAATGCGAACATCGCCACCGCGAGCGGGACTGACAAGGCTGTTTTGACGCTCTTCATGGTGCTCCGATCTGACCGGTCCGTCACGACATGGTTGAGGTGCGGCTCCCCGTGCCGCTCGAGATCGGTGCCGACGCTACGGGCGAAGCGGGCCCGCGACAATGAGTTCCGCGAAATTGTCGCAAATCTGGCTGCTTGCCGCAGCCGACGCGCGGTCAGGCCGTGCCGGCCGCGCGCATACCGCGGAGCTCCTTCTTCAGCTCCGAGATCTCGTCACGCAGCCGCGCGGCGATCTCGAAGTGCAGCTCGGCCGCAGCGGTGTGCATCTGCTCGGTCAGCGACTGGATCAGGTCGGCCAGCTCGGCGGCGGGCAGGGTGGCTAGCGCCGCCGCATGCCGTCCCGCGTCTCGGGAGGACAGACCGGGGACCGGCACCTTGCCCCGGGACTGCTGCCTGCCCGAACCGCCGATCAGCTCCTCAGTGTCGGCATCCTCGCGGGCGATCAGGTCGGTGATGTCCGCGATGCGCTTGCGCAGCGGCTGCGGGTCGACACCGCGCTCGAGGTTGTAGGCCACCTGCTTGGCCCGGCGCCGGTTGGTCTCGTCGATGGCCTTCGCCATCGAGTCGGTCACCGAGTCGGCGTACATGTGGACCTGACCGGAGACATTGCGCGCGGCCCGGCCGATCGTCTGGATCAGGGACGTGCCGGAGCGCAGGAACCCCTCCTTGTCGGCGTCCAGGATCGAGACGAGGGACACCTCGGGCAGGTCCAGGCCCTCGCGGAGCAGGTTGATGCCCACCAGCACGTCGAAGACGCCTTGCCGTAGCTCGCGCAGGAGCTCGACCCGGCGCAGGGTGTCGACCTCCGAGTGCAGGTAACGGACCCGGATACCGAGCTCGAGGAGGTAGTCGGTGAGGTCCTCGGACATCTTCTTGGTCAGCGTCGTGACCAGAACCCGCTCGTTGCGGTCGGCCCGCAGCTTGATCTCGTGGACCAGGTCGTCAATCTGCCCCTTGGTCGGTTTGACGACGACCTCGGGGTCGACCAAACCGGTCGGGCGGATGATCTGCTCGACGACACCCTCACCGCGGGAGAGCTCGTAGGAGCCCGGGGTCGCGGACAGGTAGACGGTCTGGCCGATCCGCCCGAGGAACTCCTCCCACTTCAGGGGCCGGTTGTCCATGGCGCTCGGGAGCCGGAAGCCGTGCTCGACCAGGGTGCGCTTGCGGCTCATATCGCCTTCGTACATGCCGCCGATCTGCGGCACGGTGACGTGGGACTCGTCGATGACGAGGAGGAAGTCCTCGGGGAAGTAGTCGATCAGGCAGTTGGGCGCCGAACCAGGGGCCCGACCGTCGATGTGGCGGGAGTAGTTCTCGATGCCCGAGCAGAAGCCGACCTGACGCATCATCTCGATGTCGTAGGCGGTGCGCATCCGCAGCCGCTGGGCCTCGAGCAGCTTGCCCTGCCGCTCCATCTCGGCCAGCCGGTCGGCGAGCTCCAGCTCGATGCCGGTGATCGCCTTCTCCATGCGCTCTGGCCCGGCGACGTAGTGGGAGGCCGGAAACACGTAGAGCTGCTCGTCCTCGGTCACGATCTCGCCGGTGAGCGGGTGCAGCGTCATCAGCCGCTCGATCTCGTCACCGAACATCTCGATGCGGACCGCATGCTCCTCGTAGACCGGGAAGATCTCGATCGTGTCGCCGCGCACCCGGAAGGTGCCGCGGGTGAAGGCGAGGTCGTTGCGGGTGTATTGCACCTCGACGAAGCGCCGGAGCAGCTGGTCGCGCTCGATCGTGTCGCCGACCTTGAGCCGGACCATCCGGTCGACGTATTCCTGCGGGGTGCCCA
>JBDUAP010000413.1:0-2614 GCA_040004585.1 Sporichthyaceae bacterium | reverse complement strand
GTGCAGGTCGACGGCATCTGCCGTGAGGTGCTCGCGCCGGCCGCCATCAGCGAGGAGCACGCATTGTCGGCGCAGTCGATCGCCTTGCGCATCGCCGAGGGGCTCGGCGTCACGGGGGTATTCGCGGTGGAGATGTTCGACACCGACGGCGGCGTGGTCGTCAACGAGCTCGCCATGCGTCCGCACAACAGCGGGCACTGGACGATCGAAGGAGCGCGGACCAGCCAGTTCGAGCAACACCTGCGGGCGGTTCTCGATCTGCCGCTCGGTGAGACCTCGATGACCGCCCCGCACGTGGCGATGTCCAACGTGCTCGGTGGCGAGATCGCGGACATGTACGACGGTTACCTGCACTGCATGGCGCACGACCCCGGCGTGCACCTGCACATGTACGGCAAAGTCGTCCGCCCTGGGCGAAAGGTGGGTCACACCACGACGTTGGGCGAGGATGCTGAGGACGTCCGGGAACGGGCCCGGCACGCGGCTGCATTCCTGCGAGGAGACATCAATGGCTGAGCAAGCCGATCCGCTGGTCGGCATCGTGATGGGCAGCGACTCCGACTGGCCGGTCATGGAGGCTGCCGCCACGGCGCTGGAGGAGTTCGACGTCCCGTTCGAGGTCGACGTCGTCTCCGCGCACCGGATGCCGCACGACATGCTGGCGTATGGCGAGCAGTCGGCCGGCCGCGGCCTTCGTGTGCTGGTGGCGGGCGCCGGAGGAGCGGCCCACCTCCCGGGGATGTTGGCCTCCGTGACGCCGCTGCCGGTCATCGGGGTGCCGGTGCCGCTGGCCTACCTCGACGGCATGGACTCGCTGCTGTCGATGGTGCAGATGCCGGCCGGGGTCCCGGTCGCCACGGTCGCGGTAGGTGGTGCGCGAAACGCCGGCCTGCTCGCCGTACGGATCCTCGCTGCTTCCGACCCCGGCCTGCGCGACCGGATGACTGCATTCCAGGCCGAACTCGCTGACAAGGCGCGCGCCAAAGGCGAGGCGCTGCGGCGCAAGCGTGGGGGCGGGATGGGCTTCGGCGCCTGACAGGGGCGCCTCAGCTGTCCGGGCCCAACCGCGACCAGTCGATGACGGGGCACCGGTCCACGACCATGTCCATCCCGGCAGCGGTTACCCGCTCGTAAGCGGTCTCGTCGATCACGCCGAGCTGGAACCAGACCGCCCGGGCGCCGATCTCGACGGCCTGGTCGGCGATGTCACCCGCGAACGACGAGTTGACGAAGACGTCGACGACGTCGACCGGGAACGGTATGTCCGCGAGCCGCGCATAGGCGGTCTCACCGAACACATCCTGCGGTTGGTGGTGCACCGGCACGATCCGCTTGCCGTGCTGCTGCAGGAACCGGGCGACGCCGAAGGCCGCGCGCATCGGGTTGTCGCGCAGGCCGACAACGGCCCAGGTGGTGGTCGCGCCGAGCAGCCGGCGTACGACGTCGTCCTCCCCGTCTTGGCTCACGGCCGGCCGAGTGATCGGTAGGTCCACCCCGCCTCGCGCCAGCGAACGGGGTCCAGGGCGTTGCGGGCGTCGATGATGCGGCGCTCATCGACGACGGCGCTGAGGACCTGGGGGTCCATCTCCCGGAACTCCTGCCATTCGGTGACGTGCAGAACCAGGTGGGCACCCCGGCACGCCTCCACGGCGGAGTCGGCGTAGCCCAGTGTCGGGAAGAGCCGGCGTGCGTTGTCCACGGCGCGTGGGTCGTAGACCGTGACCTGCGCGCCGTGCAGCTGGATCTGGCCCGCGACGTTCAGGGCGGGGGAGTCGCGGACGTCGTCGGAATTAGGCTTGAACGCGGCCCCGAGGACACCAACACGCATGCCGAGGAAGCTGCCGCCGAGGTCCTCACGGGCCCGGTCGACGACATGCACGCGGCGTCGCATGTTGATGTTGTCGACCTCCCGGAGGAAGCTCAACGCCTCGTCGCGGCCGAGCTCACCGGCGCGCGCCATGAAAGCGCGGATGTCCTTGGGTAGGCAGCCGCCGCCGAAACCGAGCCCGGCGTTAAGGAACTTGCGCCCGATGCGGTCGTCATGACCGATCGCGTCGGCGAGCATCTTTACGTCGGCGCCGGTTGCCTCGCACAGCTCGGCCATCGCGTTGATGAACGAGATCTTGGTCGCCAGGAACGCGTTGGCCGCCGCCTTGACCAGCTCGGCGGTGGCGAAGTCCGTGACGATCACCGGGGTGCCGGTGCCGAGCGCGGTCGCGTATACCTCGCGCAACCGTTGCTCGGCAGCCTCGGACCGGACCCCGAAGACCAGCCGGTCGGGCCGCATGGTGTCCTCGACGGCGAAGCCTTCGCGCAGGAACTCCGGGTTCCAGGCGAGCTCGACGCCGTCGCTGGCCGAGGCGGCTGCGCGCAGCCGGGCCGCCAGCCGAGCGGCAGTGCCGACGGGAACCGTCGACTTGCCGACGACGAGACAGGGCCGGTCCAGGTGGGGGGCCAGCCCGTCGACGACAGCGTCGACATAGGTCAGGTCCGCGGCGTACTCGCCCTTCTTCTGGGGCGTCCCGACGCACAGGAAGTGCACATCGCCGAACGCGGCGGCCTCGGCGTACGACGTGGTGAACCGGAGCCGGCCGGCCTCCACGTGCTTGCGCAG
>JBDUAP010000412.1:0-2631 GCA_040004585.1 Sporichthyaceae bacterium | reverse complement strand
CGATCGCGACGATCGCCTGAATGGCGAAGGGTGCCCCGACGCCGGCGACACCGGCGGCGGCAACCGCACCGGCCGCGACCATGGCGAAGGTGAGGTCGAGCGTCGTCACCTCGACCAGCCCGAGGACGACAGCGAAACCAAGCCAGAGTGCCCAGTCGTATTCGCCCATCAGCCCATCTCCTCCGCCCGTCGACCGCATCCTAGGTGGCGCTGCGGTCGGCGCGTGCGGCTCACACGCCGTACGTCGCTCGTGCTGTCCAACGTGGGCCGAGGCGTTGCAGTTCCAGCGGGATGTCGAAGGTCTCTCCCAGCGCCGCCGCGGTCAGTGTGGTATCGAGCGGTCCCTCGGCGACGACCCGACCGCCTTTGAGCAGCAGCACGTGCGTGAATCCCGACGGGATCTCCTCCACATGGTGGGTGACCAGCACCAGGGCGGGCGCGTAGATGTCCGCTGCGAGGTTGCCGAGCCGTTGCACCAGGTCCTCGCGCCCGCCCAGGTCGAGGCCGGCAGCCGGCTCGTCGAGCAACATCAGCTCGGGGTCGGTCATCAGCGCCCGCGCGATCTGCACGCGCTTGCGCTCGCCCTCGGACAGCGTGCCGAACCGGCGCTGCGCCAACCCGGCCACGCCGAGTGCCTCGAGCAGCTCGTCGGCCCGGTCACTGTCCAGCGCGTCGTAGCGCTCCCGCCAACGGCCGACCACGGCGTACGACGCGGTCAGCACCACATCGCGCACGGTCTCCCGGCCGGGCAGACGGTCCGCGAGTGCCGCGCTGGACAACCCGATCCGCGGCCGAAGTTCGAACACATCGACCGCGCCGAGCGTCTCCCCCAGGATGATGGCCCGGCCGCGGCTGGGATGCAGGTTGCCCGATGCCAGCTGGAGCAGAGTCGTCTTGCCCGCACCATTGGCGCCGAGGACGACCCAGCGCTCCCCCTCCGACACCTGCCAGTCAACCCGGTCGAGCAGCGTGGCCCCATCGCGCAGCACCGTGACGCCGCGGAAGTCGAGGACGTCGGACATGCGCGCCACCCTACGAGCCGGCCGACCTAGCCTTGCTGCCGTGCCCGACCTGCCCGCAGCCGCCCGACTCGTCGCGTGGGGCAACGCCTGCCTCACTGGCGCGGTCAGCCCGGATGAGGCGGCCGAGCGGGTGACCGGGCCGACCGACCCGACGAATCGGGTGTTCGGGCTTCCGGGTGAATCCGGTGGCGTGTCGTTGACCTATGCCCTGGCCCGGCTGCGCGCCATCGGTGCGACGTCGATGCGCCTCGCGCTCCCGCGTCCGGGCGACGTGTCGGGTCTGCCGGGGCCGCCGTCTTTCAACGAGCGGGCCCTCGCGTCCGGTGCGGCTGCTCTTGCTGCGGGGCCGACCCCGCTCGGGCTGCTGGCAGAGAGTCGCGGTGCCTGGACGGTCCATCAGGTGGCCCAGGATGTGCGCACGCCGGTGGCGCTCGCGGATGCCGAACGCGACCTTAACCGTGTCATGCACAGCTCGACTGCCCGACTGGTGCACCTCGACGTCGCCCGGTGGCAGCCGGCCGCGGCCGAGGTGCTCGCTCACCAGCGCCAGGCGACGCGCAGCCCGCTACCGGCGAAAGCCGCTCCCCGAGCCGCCCAGGTGCTGGACACGGCTCTGCGGCTGATGTCGATCGTCGACGTGGCTCGTGCCGACGACGGTGCAGCCGTCTCCGGTGCCGAGATGACGGCGCGTCGGGAGGTTCTGCGCGATCTCGAGACCGCAGCCCGACGCGCGGTCGAGGCCGCCTGCAGCGAGCCGCCCTCCCGCTGACCGTTGTGTCCGAAGTGGCGTGCGGGTACCGCAGCGGGTCACTTCGGACACAACGGAGTGACGTCAGGTGGAAGCGGACCGGTAGACGTCGAGGGTCCGCGTTGCGACGGTCGTCCAGGAGAAGTGTTCGACGGCGCGGCGGCGACCTGCCTCACCCATCTCCTTGGCCCGGCTCTGGTCGCCGAGCACGGTGTTGAGCCGTTCCGCGAGGTCGGCCTCGAATCGGGCGGCGTCCACCGGCGTGCCGGTGCCGTCCTCCACCTGCTCGATCGGGACAAGCAGCCCGGTCTCGCCGTCGGCAACCACCTCAGGGATGCCGCCCGTCGCGGTGGCCACCACCGGCGCGTTGCAGGCCATCGCCTCCAGGTTGACGATGCCCATCGGCTCGTAGACCGAAGGGCACGCGAACACGCTGGCGTGGCTGAGGATCTGGATGACCTGCGGCTTGGGCAGCATCTCGCTGATCCACACCACGCCCTCGCGCTCCTTTCGCAGCTCCTCGACGAGGACGGTCACCTCGGCCTCGATCTCCGGGTTGTCCGGGGCGCCGGCGCAGAGGACCAACTGAGCCCGCGGGTCGACCGCCCGGGCCGCGCGCAACAGGTGCGGCAGCCCCTTCTGCCGGGTGATCCGTCCGACGAAGACCACGCTGGGCAGGTTCGGGTCGATGCCGTGCGCCTCGAGCACGTTGGTGCCCAGGTCGCGCTGGTACTCCTTCGGGTCGATGCCGTTGTGCACGACGTGCACCCGGTCGGGGTCGACGGCTGGGTAACAGCGCAGCACGTCCTCGCGCATCCCGGCCGAGACGGCGATCACCGCGTCGGCCGCCTCGAACGCGAC
>JBDUAP010000084.1:0-8830 GCA_040004585.1 Sporichthyaceae bacterium | reverse complement strand
CGGTCGGCACCTCGACGTCGAGCCACCCGTCGACGCAGATCGGCTCGTCGTACTGCGAGGTCTGGAAGTTCTTCGGCATGTCCGGGTAGAAGTAGTTCTTCCGCGCGAACCGGCACCACGGCGCGATCGTGCAGTTCAGCGCGAGGCCGACGCGGACCGTCGACTCGACCGCCACCTGGTTGAGCACCGGCAGCGAGCCCGGCAACCCGAGACACGTGGGGCACACCTGGCTGTTAGGGGCTGCACCGAAAACGGTGGAGCAGCCGCAGAACATCTTCGACGCCGTGCCCAGCTCGACATGCACCTCGAGCCCGATGACCGGGTCGTAGCGCGCGACTGCCTCGTCGTACGGAAGCAGCTCCGCGGTGGTGGCCGTCACGCTTCCTCGCCCTGGCGTAGCCGTCGCACGATGACGAGCACCCCGGTTACCACCACGGCGATGTTCAGTGCCGCGTCAAGCAGCTCCAGCCGGTCTTCGTCGGTGCGGGCCTGGCGCAGCCGCGCGATCGCCGTACGGCCGGCGAAGGCGGTGCCGATCAGGGACAGCAGCGAGCGGAAGTGTCTCGGCGTGACGCTCATAGGGCAGGTGCCTCCTCGATCAGCAGATGTCCCCACCGCTCGCGCAGTGCGGTCTCCAGTGCCGCGCCCACCCGGTAGAGCTGGTCGTCGGCGAGCGGCGGTGCGATGACCTGAAGCCCGACCGGCAGACCGTCGTCGGGTGAGAGCCCGACGGGTAAGGACATCGACGCGTTGCCGGCCAGGTTCGACGGGATCGTGCAGAGGTCGGCGAGGTACATCGCAAGTGGGTCGTCGATGCGCTCCCCGATGGGAAATGCCGTGGTCGGTGTCGTCGGCGAAACCAGCACGTCGACCTGCTCGAAGGCGGCGGCGAAGTCGCGCACGATCAGCGTGCGCACCTTCTGGGCCTGTCCGTAGTAGGCGTCGTAATAGCCGCTGGACAGCGCATAGGCACCGAGCATGATGCGCCGCTTGGCCTCGGCACCGAAACAGGCAGCCCGCGTCAGGGCCATCACCTCCTCGGCGCTGTGCTCGCCGTCGTCGCCGACCCGCAGGCCGTAGCGCATCCCGTCGAACCGCGCCAGGTTGCTCGAGCACTCGCTCGGCAGGATGAGGTAGTAGGCGGGCAGCGCGTAGTCGAAATGCGGGCAGTCGACCTCGACCACAGAGGCACCCAGTCCCTCGAGCACCTCGACCGCCTCGCGGAAGCGCTGCAGCACACCGGGCTGGTAGCCCTCGCCGGAGAACTGCTTCACCACACCGATCCGCAGTCCGGTCACGTCGCCGGCGCGAGCTGCCGCGACCACCGACGGCACCGGCGCGTCGATCGATGTCGAGTCGAGCGGGTCGTGCCCCGCGATGGTCTCGTGCAGCAGCGCGGCGTCGAGCACCGTGCGGGCGCAGGGACCGGCCTGGTCCAGCGAGGAGGCCAGCGCGACCAGCCCGTACCGGGACACCCCCCCGTACGTCGGCTTCACGCCGACCGTGCCGGTGACCGCGGCGGGCTGACGGATCGAACCGCCCGTGTCGGTTCCGACGGCGATCGGCGCCTCGAACGCGGCCACCGCGGCCGCGGAGCCGCCACCGGATCCGCCCGGGATGCGGTCGAGATCCCAGGGGTTGTGCGTCGGGCCGTAGGCCGAGTGCTCGGTCGAGGAGCCCATCGCGAACTCGTCCATGTTGGTCTTGCCGAGGATCACCACGCCCGCCTCGCGCAGCCGGCGCACCACCGTCGCGTCGTACGGCGGGATCCAGCCCTCGAGGATGCGCGACCCGCAGGTTGTCGGCAGGCCGCGGGTCGCGATCACGTCCTTCATCGCCAGCGGGACCCCGGCGAGCGGGCCGAGCCGCTCACCAGCCGCCCGCCGGTCGTCGACCGCCTGGGCTGCCGCGAGCGCGCCCTCGGTGTCGACGTGCAGGAACGCGTGCACCCGCTCGTCGACGGCGCCGATCCGGTCGAGGTGGGCCTGGGTCGTCTCGACCGCACTGATGTTCCCGGAGGCGACCGCTGCCGCGGTCTCGGCCGCCGTGAGGCGGGTGACGTCCGAGCCCGTCGTCACCGGCGCGGTCACGCCTCTTCCCCGAGGATGCGGGGCACCCGGAAGCGACCGTCCTCGGCAGCCGGTGCGCCGGCGAGGGCCTGCTCCTGAGTCAGCCCGGGCCGTACGACGTCATCGCGCTCCACGTTGGTCAGATCCAGCGCATGTGAGGTCGGTGGGACGTCGGCCGTGTCGAGGTCACCGATGCGTGACACCGCAGCGAGGATGCCGTCGAGCTGAGCTCCGAAGTGGTCGAGCTCGGTCTCGGTCAGCGCGAGCCGCGCCAGCCGAGCCAGGTGCGCGACGTCCGCGCGGGTGTTCGCTGCGCCGCTCGACATGCCGAGGAGCTCCTTGCCGGTGGGGGACGGCGACCATCCTAGGACGGTCCCCGACGCACCCTCAGGTGGCCAGGCGCAGCCGGGGCGAGGCGACGGCACGCACCTTCAGCCAGCTGGTCACGTCGGCTGCGGGTAGCGCCGGGCTCAGGTGCCAGCCCTGCGCACGGTCGCAACCGAACACCCGCAGCCGGTCCAACGCCGCCTCGCTCTCGACACCTTCGGCCACCACCGTCAGGCCCAGCGAGTGCCCGAGGTCGATGATCGAGCGCACGATCGTCGCGTCGTCCTGCGCCCCGCCCACGGACCCCAGTCGCTTGACGAACGAGCGGTCGACCTTGATCTCGCGCACCGGCAGCCGCTTGAGCAGGACCAGCGAGGAGTAGCCGGTGCCGAAGTCGTCGAGGCTGATCCGCACCCCGAGCGAGTCCAGCTCGTCCAGCGTGGTCGCCGCCCGGGCCACGTCGGCCATCAGCACGCGCTCGGTGATCTCCAGGCAGAGCAGGTCGGCCGGTACGCCGTGCCGGCGCAGCCCCTGGCCGAGACGACGGGCGAACTCGGCATCGTGCAGGTCGCGCATCGACACGTTGACGGCGATCGCCATGGGCATGCCATCGCGGCGCCACTCGGCACTCTGCGCGAGCGCGGTCTCCAGGACGAAGTCGGTGAGCCGTTGCATCAAGCCGGACTGCTCGGCGAGCGGGATGAAGTCGTCGGGCAGGACCAGACCGCGGGTCGGGTGCCGCCACCGCACCAGGGCCTCGACGCCGGCCGCCGAACCGTCGCCGACCATCACCTTCGGCTGGTAGTGCAGCTCGAGCTCGTCGCCGTCGATGGCCCGGCGCAGCGCGCCGAGAAGGCCGAGCCGGCTCGGTGTGTTGGTGTCGCGCTCCGCGGCGTAGGTCTCGATCGTGGTGCGCTCGGACTTCGCGACGTACATCGCGACATCGGCACGTTGCAGCAGCGCCTCGAAGTCGGTGCCGTGCTGGGGGAACATGGCGATCCCGATGCTTGCCTCGAGGTCGATCTGGGTGTTGCGGACCGTGAACGGCTCCTCCATCGCCGTGCTGATGCGCTGGGCGATCTCGCGGGCTGCGCTGGCGTCGCGGACGACGGGGAGCAGGACCGCAAACTCGTCGCCGCCGAGCCGGGCAACGACGTCGCCCGGCCGCAGCGCCCGCTCGAGGCGTTCTGCGGCGAGCTGGAGGACCCGGTCGCCGACCGCGTGGCCGAGGGTGTCGTTGACCTCCTTGAACCGGTCGAGGTCCAGAAGGAACAACCCGACTGGCTCGCCGCGAGCCGCGGCCGAGCGAAGGGTGCTCTCGGTAGTGCGGACCAGCAGCTTGCGGTTGGCGAGGCCGGTGAGGGGGTCGCGCAGGGACTGGCGCTCGCGCTCCTGCGAGCTGGCAGCGCTCTGCTGAACCGCGAGCAGCGGCAGCACGAACAGGGGCAGGAGCTCCCAGCGGAACGCCATGACCACGGCCACCAGCGGGGCCAGACCGACCAGGGTCGCGTGCACCACGAACTGGTAGACGATGTCGGTCTTGATGGTGTCGAGGAGCGGTCGTCGCTCCGCGAGCGCCAGCGCGACCCAGACGAAGCCGTTGTTCATGGCGAAGTACACAAGGCCGGCCAGTCCGACGTACATCAGGTCGCGCCCGGACGGCGCGCTGGCACCGGTCGGGACACCGGACACCCCGCCCTGGTCGAGCACCCACCAAGCGACCATCAGGTTCAGCGTGTGCTGGCCGAGGTTGAACCCGGTGCGCCAGAGCTGTTTGCGATAGACGAGCGCGGCCACCACCGTCGCGAAGGCCTGCACGGCCGTGGCGCCCGGGAGCCCGAAGAACAGCAGCGCCGCGAAGCTGAACATCGTCGACATGGTGATGCCGGACGAGTCACGGGAGCCGCTGGTGAAGATGGGCCGTAACTCGCCCACCAGGACCAGGGCCAGGATCACCCAGAACGCCGGCCGTTCACCGAGTGCCCGGACGTCCTGCACCGAGCTGGAGGCGAAGACCAGAGCCAACGCACTCAGGCCGAGGACCGCGACCGTCCACAGGTAGACCCGGAAGGGCAGGCTGCGGGGGATGTCGCCGTCGGGCGTCGTCTCGACGTCCCTCATCCGCGCCTCCCCACATCTCGGCCCATGAGCTCGCGCAACGATCCCAAGATCAGTAGCTCGTTGAGCATGCTTGCCGGGCCGGTCGATCTTGGGAATCGGCCGGGGAGGGGACTCGGGCTCAGCCGGACGGCTGATGCGGCAGGACCACCTCCTGGGCGGCCTCGGCCCCCTGCTCGAGCAGCAGCCGGAAGCCCGCCTCGTCGAGCACCGGCACGGCCAGGGCCCGTGCCTTATCGAACTTGGCGGTCCCGGGGTTGTCCCCCACCACCACGAAGTCGGTCTTCTTCGACACCGACCCGGCGGCCCGCGCCCCCCGCGTCTGCAGCGCCTCGGTCGCCTCGTCACGGGAGAACTCCACCAAGGACCCGGTCACCACGACCGTCAGCCCCTCGAGGATGCGGGGCGCCTCGTCGTGCACGTCCTCGGCCAGCGCCACCCCGGCCTCGCGCCACCGGCGGACGATGTCGCGGTGCCAGTCGACCTCGAACCAGTCCCTCACAGCCTGGCCGATGACCGGGCCCACACCGGCCACGGCGGCGAGCTCGTCGGCGGACGCCGCGGCGATCCGGTCGATGTCACGGAACTCGCGGGCGAGGGCCTGTGCCGCGGTCGGACCGACGTGGCGGATGGACAGTGCCACCAGCACCCGCCACAGCGGTCGCGTCTTGGCCTTATCGATCGCATCCAACAGCTTCCCAACGTTGGCGGTCAGACCACCGTCCTTCTTCCGGCGGAACAGGTCGACCCGGGACAGCTTGTCCTCGTCGAGGGCGAAGACGTCGCCCTCGTCCTCGAGCACACCCCCGTTGAGCAACGCAATGGCCGCTTCGTAGCCGAGCACGTCGATGTCGAAGGCGCCGCGACCGGCGACATGGAACACGCGCTCGCGGAGCTGGGCCGGGCAGGTCCTGTTGTTGGGGCAGCGGATGTCGGCGTCGCCCTCCTTCTCGGGGCGCAGCGCAGATCCGCACTCGGGGCACGTCGTCGGCATCACGAACTCGCGTTCGCTGCCGTCACGCAGGTCGACGACCGGCCCGACGATCTCGGGGATGACATCCCCGGCCTTGCGAAGCACCACCGTGTCGCCGATCAGCACACCCTTGCGGCGCACCTCCGAGGCGTTGTGCAGCGTCGCGAGGCTCACCGTGGAACCGCTCACGACCACGGGCTCCATGAAGCCGAACGGCGTGACCCGGCCGGTGCGCCCGACGTTGACCCGGATATCGTGCAGCTTGGTGTTCACCTCCTCGGGCGGGTACTTGAAAGCAATCGCCCACCTCGGTGCGCGTGATGTCGACCCCAGCCGCCTCTGCACGGAGACCTCGTCGACCTTCACGACCACCCCGTCGATCTCGTGCTCCACATCGTGACGGTGCTCTCCGAAGTGGCCGATGAAGGCGTCCACACCCGCAAGGTCGTCTTTCACGTCGTAGCGTTCGCTCACGGGCAAGCCCCAGGAACCGAGCACTTCGTAGGCCGCGGACTGCCGGTCCGCACTGAAGCCGTCGCGTGCGCCGACACCGTGCACGATCATCCGGAGCCCACGCGAGGCAGTCACCCGCGGGTCCTTCTGGCGCAGTGATCCGGCAGCGGCGTTGCGCGGGTTTGCGAACGGGGCCTTCCCCGCCTCGACCAGGCCGGCGTTGAGCTCGCGGAACGCGGCGACCGGGAAGAAGACTTCGCCACGCACCTCCAGTCGCCGCGGCACAGGACCGTCGCCAACATCCAGCGATGACGGCACGTTGGCGATGGTGCGGACGTTCAGCGTGACGTCCTCCCCCGTGACACCGTTGCCGCGGGTCAGGGCGCGCACCAGCCGACCGTGCTCGTAGAGCACGTTGACGGCCAGCCCGTCCACCTTCAGCTCGCACAGGTAATGGACGTCGGCACCGCCGGAGTCTCGCTCGACCCGGTCGGCCCAGGCCTCGAGCTCTGCCGATGAGAAGGCGTTGTCCAGGCTCATCATCTTCTCGATGTGGTCGACGGCCCGGAACTCGGTGGAGAACGTGCCACCGACGGTCTGGGTGGGCGAGTCGGGAGTGCGCAGCTCGCGATGACGCTCCTCGATCTGCTCCAGCTCGCGCATCATCGCGTCGTAGTCGCCGTCGCTGACCGTCGGTGCGTCCCGCACGAAGTAGTCGAAGCGATGCCGGTCGATCTTCTCGGCCAGCTCGGCGTGCCGGTGCAGGTCGTCGGTCTGCTTGGGAACCTTGGTGACCTTGGCGACCTTGGCGACCTTGGTCGTCCCCACCGCCTGCTTCTTCTTGGTGGCCACTCATCCCTCCGGGTCGTCGACCAGCGCCTGCGCGGCGGCCCGGCAGTGTCGCAGCAGCGCCGGCACCCGCCGGGGATCGGCCCCGGCCAACCCGCACGTCGGGGTGACCAGGACAGGAGACCCAGGAGCCGACAGCAGCTCGGCGGGCAACCCGAGCCGACGCCACAGCCGCCGTACCGGCTCGACGCTAGCCGCCGGGTCCGACAACTCGCCCCCCGTCGCAGGCACGAGGCCCGCGAACAGGGCAGTCCCGGCCTCGAGCGCCTCGCCCAGCTGGTCGTCAAGCGCTGACGGACCCGTCCCGGCCAGCGTCAGGTCGACCGACACTCCACGGGCCCCGGCCCGGTGCAGCAGGAGGACCGGCGGATCGGCTGCGCAGCAGTGCACGACCACCGGGGCCCGAGCAGCCTCGATCACCTCGCGCAGCACCGACTCTGCCTCGACGTCGGCCGGCGGTGGGTACGCCGTCAGGCCGGACATCGAACGCACCCGGCCGGCAAGGACCGTGGGCAGTGACGGCTCGTCGACCTGGACGATGACCTCGATGCCGGGCAGCCGACGGCGTACGTCACGGACGTGTCCGGCGAGTCCTTCGGCGAGTGCCGCAACGACGTCCCGCCGCGCCCCTGGGTCGGAGAGCACCGGCTCGCCGCGAGGCAGCTGTAGTGCGGCGAGCATCGTCCACGGCCCGGCCAGCTGCACCTTCACCGGCCCGGCCTGGCCCTGCGCGGCCTCTTCGAACGCATCGAGGTCCTGCACGAGGTACGACGTGGCGCGCCGCTCGTCGGCCCCGGGGCGGTCGACCAGGCGCCATCCGGAGGGCTGCAGGTCGACGTGCAGGTCGACCAGGACACTGGCGGCGCGGCCCACCGTGTCGGCTCCCGGCCCACGGGCCGGCAGCTCGGGCAGGTGCGGCAGGTCGGGCAGCTCACCAACGACCACGGTCGCGGCCTCGCGCGGATCGGTGCCCGGCATCGACCCGACGCCGGTGGCCCAGCCCGCACGGAGCGGCAGCTGCGGGGTCTCCACGGTCAGTAGACGATCCGGTCGGACTTGGCCAGCCACGCGTCGAAAGGCGCGGCGGCGGGAGGGATGCGGACCTCGTGCACCGGTGTCGACCAGCCCGACCGTGGTTGGTGGAACAGGTCGTAGAAGGCACGGTCGTCGAAGCCCGCGCGGGCCGCGTCGTCGCGGTCGGCCACATAGACCACCTCGTCCACGCGGGCCCACAGCGACGCGGCCATACACAGCGGGCACGGCTCGCACGAGCTGACCAGCACGCAGCCGGGAAGCGAGAAGTCGTTGAGGGTGCGGCAGGCCGCGCGGATCGCGACCACCTCGGCGTGGGCCGTCGGGTCGAGGTCACGGGTCACCCGGTTGACTCCTTCGGCCACCACGTCGTCACCCCGGATGATGAGCGCCGCGAATGGACCACCACCGTTGGCGACGTTCTCGACGGCGATGTCCACGACGCGGCGCAAGCTCCAGTCGGACGCGGAAGGAGCCATCAGCGGGTCGAGGCGATCGTCGCGGACCCGATCACCAGGTCGCCGTCGTAAAGGACGACCGCCTGCCCGGGAGCCACCCCGCGCATCGGCCGCCGCAGCTCGACCTGCACGTCGTGGCCCTCGTCACCGCCCTCGTCAGCGCACCAGGCGACGGCGGGAACTGCCTCGCCGTGCGCCCGGACCTGGGCGTGGCACTCGACCGGACCTCGGGGTGCCGGTCCGCTCCACCGCGGTCGGATCGCGGTCAGCGCAACCACGTCCAGGTCCTCAGCCGTGCCCACCGTGATGGTGTTGGTGACCGGGGAGATGTCGAGGACATAGCGCGGGCGGCCGTCGGCGGCCGGTCGGCCGATGCGCAGCCCGCGGCGCTGACCGACGGTGAACGCATAGGCACCGTCGTGGTCACCGATCTGCTCACCTGCGCGGTCCACGATCGGCCCGGGAGCGGCACCCAGCCGCCCCCGGAGGAACCCCGCGGTGTCGCCGTCGGCGATGAAGCAGATGTCGTGGCTGTCCGGCTTCGCGGCGAC
>JBDUAP010000411.1:0-2643 GCA_040004585.1 Sporichthyaceae bacterium | reverse complement strand
GGGCTTCGCGATCCTCACCGCTGCCGCGGCCGGCGCCGCGGGGCCGGGTCGGCTCGGCCACGCCGGACCTCCGTGGTGGTCCGGGTTCGTGGTCGCCGTGGAGATCGGCCTGGTCGCTGCAGCGACCCTGGCCGTGCGGCGGCCCACCGCTAGGGAGTGAGCCCGAGCCGCCCGCGCACCGAGCGCTCGAACTGCGCGCGGCAGGCATCGCCCGCCGACCCGGTGATGGCCCGGTCGAGACAGGTCCGGTAGGCCTGCCACTCGTCGTAGAAGATCCCGACGAACGCCAACGCCACCGCGAAGAAGGCCAGCGCCATGCCCGCGGCCACCACCGCTGCGCGGGCTCCGGGCGCCACCCGGCCGGCTGCCTTTGCCCTCCGCAGCGCCCGAACGGCGACCACGATCGCGGCGACCTCCAGCGCCAGGCCGAGCACACCCCACGGCAGCAGCACCGAGGACAGCACGATGCCCGCGAGCGCCAGCAGCAGAGCGCGCCCGCCACCCGGCTCCGTCTGCCGCCGCGCCGTTTCCACCCCCACGTCTCCCCTCTGTCGGTGATCATGCAGTTCCTGCGCAGGAACTGCATGATCACCTGAAGTAGGACAGATATCGTCTCGGAACGTGACCGCCGCGCCGACACCGCCCTGCCGGGTCGTGGTCCTCGTGTCCGGTGACGGCTCCACCTTGCAGGCTCTGCTCGACGCGAGCAGCGACCCGTCGTACGGCGTGACGATTGCCGCCGTCGGCTCCGACCGTGCCGACGTGCGCGGGCTGGCGCGGGCCGAGGCGGCGGGCGTGCCCACGTTCGTCGTCGCTCCCGGGGACTACGCGCAACGCAGCGACTGGGACGAGGCGCTGGCCAAGGCCGTGGCGGCTCACGACCCGCGGTTCGTCGTATCAGCCGGTTTCATGCGGCTGCTCGGCCCGGCCGTGCTCGACGCGTTCTCGGTGCTGAACACCCACCCCGCGCTGCTGCCCGGGTTCCCCGGCGCGCACGCGGTCCGCGATGCGCTCGCGTACGGCGTGCGGGTGACCGGGTGCACCGTCCACCTGGTCGACGCCGGCATCGACACCGGGCCGGTCGTCGCCCAGCGCGCCGTCGAGGTCCGCGACGGCGACGACGAGGCGAAGCTGCACGAGCGCATCAAGGCGGTCGAGCGCCCGCTGCTAGTCGAGGTGGTCGGGCGGCTGGCGCGCGAGGGCTGGTCGGTGTCCGGGCGGACGGTGACGGTGCCATGAGCCAGCGCCCCGTCCGCCGAGCCCTGGTCAGCGTCTATGACAAGACCGGTCTGGAGGAGCTGGCCCGCGGGTTGCACGCGGCGGATGTCGCGATCGTCTCGACCGGGTCCACGGCGGCGAGGATCGCCGAGGCAGGTGTGCCGGTGACCGCGGTCGAGGAGCTGACCGGCTTCCCCGAGACCCTCGACGGGCGCGTGAAGACGCTGCACCCGGCCGTGCACGCGGGCATCCTGGCCGACCTCCGGCTGGACTCGCACAAGACTCAGCTCTACCAGCTCGGCATCGCGCCGTTCGACCTCGTGGTCGTGAACCTCTACCCGTTCACCGAGACGGTGATGAGCGGTGCGACGCCGGACGATTGCGTCGAGCAGATCGACATCGGCGGCCCGACGATGGTGCGGGCCGCGGCGAAGAACCATCCCTCGGTCGCTGTGGTGGTGGACCCGGCGCGCTACCCCGACGTGCTGGCCGCGGTCGCATCCGGCGGCTTCACCCTCGAGCAGCGGCAGCGGCTGGCGGCCGAGGCGTTCGCGCACACCGCGACGTACGACGTGCATGTGGCGTCCTGGATGGGCAACGTGCTCGCGCCGACCGACGAGGGCACCGGGTGGCCGGCGTGGGTCGGTGCGACGTGGGAGCGCGCCGAGGTGCTGCGCTACGGCGAGAACCCGCACCAGCGCGCTGCCCTCTACCGCAACGGATTCGTCATCCAGCCCGGCATCGCCCAGGCCGAGCAGCTGCACGGCAAGGCGATGTCCTACAACAACTACGTCGACGGTGACGCCGCCCGTCGTGCGGCCTACGACCACGACAGCCCCTGTGTAGCGATCATCAAGCACGCCAACCCGTGCGGGATCGCCGTCGGCGCCGATGTTGCCGAGGCGCATCGCAAGGCCCATGCGTGCGACCCGGTGTCCGCGTTCGGCGGCGTGATCGCGACGAACCGCGCGGTGACGCTGGCCATGGCCGAGCAGGTGGCCGAGGTGTTCACCGAGGTGGTCATCGCGCCGGCGTACGACGACGACGCGCTCGACGTGCTGGTGCGCAAGAAGAACGTGCGGCTGCTGCGGTGTCCGGACCTGCGGCCCGGTGGCTCCGAGACGAGGCCGGTCAGTGGCGGATTGCTGATGCAGGACGCTGACGCCATCAACGCGGACGGCGACGACCCGGACACGTGGCGGCTTGTGTGCGGCGAGCCGGCCGACGACGCCACGCAGGCCGACCTGGTGTTCGCGTGGCGGGCCGGCCGCGCGGTGAAGTCCAACGCGGTGCTGCTGGCGGCCGACGGCGCCACCGTCGGCGTCGGGATGGGTCAGGTCAACCGGGTCGACTCCGCCCGCCTGGCCGTCGCGCGAGCCGGCGAGCGCGCGGCCGGCTCGGTCGCGGCCTCGGACGCGTTCTTCC
>JBDUAP010000410.1:0-2658 GCA_040004585.1 Sporichthyaceae bacterium | reverse complement strand
CGGGCACCCATCGCTCAGGCCGTCGCGACCTGAGGCCGTCGGGTCCACCGGCCGGCGGTGGCGCCAGCGAGCACCACGAGCAGCCCGACGCCGATCAGCGCCACCGGGGTTGCGGGTATGCCCGTCCCGGCTGGGGTGTCCGGCGCGCTGCCGCCGGTCAGGGCCGTGAACCCGTGGTTCACCGTGCCGGGACGCGGCTTGGACCCGGAGTGCGGCTTCGCGACGTACGGGAAATGCTTGGCGAACTTCCTGTCGTTGATGTTAACCGCGTCGCCCAGGTCGTTCGGCGAGCCGACGAGCTCGCCTTCGACGACCTGAAGGGCGATGTCGACGATGTCGTCGATCAGGCGCCGGCCGTTGGGGAAGCCGGCGTTGTCGCCGGCCAGCACGCCCAGTCGCTTGGGCCGCTTCGTCGGCTCGATCGAGGTGTTCAGCCGAAGCTGCTCGCTCGCGGTGACGGTCGCCGGCTTGTTCAGCCCGTCGACGCCGGTGAGGAAGACCGCCACCAGGTCATCGCGCGGGGTGGCCGGTGCCGGGATTCCGTAGATCGCCTCGATGATCTTCGGCAGCTCCGGGTTGGTGACCAGGCCCGCCGCGGCACCGTCGTCGGTCGGGTCGGAGGCGTTGAAAGCGTCCTTGATGCGGTAGGGCACTACCACCTCGTTGACCAACGGGCTGCCCAGCCTCGAGATCTGGCTGTAGCCGCCGTCCCCGTTGCGGCGATCCGTCGTGCTCCAGACGCCGATGACCGGATCACTTTCCGTGACCAGGTCGGACGTCGGGACCTGCAGGGCGAGGGTGTTGACGTTGAACCCCGCGAGCGTGTCGTGGCCGACCTCGGACAGGTCCCCCCCGTAGACGAGGTCGAACACCCGCAGGTCGAGGAAGAACGGGTCGTCGGACTGACCAGTGAATGACTTGATGCCGCCGGGGCCGGTGGTGATCCCGGCCTTGAACAGCGCTCCGTAGTCAGGCATAGACGCCTGGCCGACGTTCGACGGGACCACGATGGCGTCGTCGAGCAGCGTGCTGGTGCCGGTGGGGGCGCCGGAGTCGTCGTAGGTGATCTTCGTGAGGTCGTAAGTCTGCCGGAAGAGCAGGTTCGCGTCGTCCAGCGAGGTGACCGGTCCGTTGTTGTACAGGAAGGTCCCGTTGCCCGTGAAGCTGTCGGCCGGGCCGGGCGTCCGGTCGTTGGCAAATACCCAGCGGTAGGTGATGTCGGGCCGGGCGTCGCCGTCGTTGTCGATGTTGATGTCGTAGCGGGCGTCGGTGGCCCACGGGTAGAAGTTCGGACCACCGGCCGGCTCCTCGAACGGGATCCACGACCCGACCAGGGTGACCGTGTTCGACTTGTCCGGACTGACGAACGCGTAGGTGTCGGTGTTGTCGTATTGCGGCAACCCGGAGATTGCGGGCGCCTCCCGGTGGCTCGAAGCGGTCGCCCCCCCGGGCGCGAGGCCAGCGGCGCCGCCGCCGACGAGCAGTGTTCCCACGCCGAGCAGCGCGGCTGCTCGCGCTCGTGCGGGTGGTCTCGATCGAGACATGCTTCCTCCCGGGGATGGGGTGCGGTCGTGACGAACGTCACAACTGTTGCGCCGCTGGTTCGGCCACGTCGAGCGCCTGGATTGGCGATTCCAGAAACCCTGGAGGACAAAACAGACGCCGTGTTCGCGCGCTCACGCAGCGCGAGTGGGACGGGCCAGCGGCGCCGACGAACGGCGCCCCTTCCGGTGGCGCCGCTGGATCGAGCTGGGCCCTCAGAGCGCGGTCATTGCCTTCGTGACCTCATCGATGTCGCGTGCATCGGGGATCTCGTTGAGAACCATCCACCGAACCGTGCCCTCGACGTCGACAAGGAAGCTGCCCCGTCGGGCCACGCCTGCGTCCTCGTGCAGCACGCCGTACGCCGAGGCGACTCCCCCGTGCGGCCAGAAGTCGGCGAGCATCGGGAAGCTGAAGCCCTCCCGCTCGGCGAACACACGCTGGGCGTACATCGAGTCCACCGAGATCGCGAGCAGCGCCACGCCGTTCGCCGCCAGCTCGGCGCTGGCTGCCTCGAGGGCGTGCAGCTCTCCGCCACAGACCCCCGTGAAGGCAAAGGGGTAGAAGACCAGGAGCACGGCCTTGCGACCACGGAACGAGGAAAGCCGCACCGGCTGGCCGTGCTGGTTCTTCAGCTCGAACTCCGGAGCCTGATCGCCGACCTCGACCAGCTTCTGACCGACCGGCATCAACGAGCGGAGCGGCGCGACGCCAGCCGGGTGCCCGACCAGTCGCTCGCGGCGCTGATGCTGCTGGTCTGGTGCAGACCCGCCGTCGGCGCGGCGTCGGCGATGTCGCTGGGCTCAACGTGCCCGGGGCGGCCGGCCTTGGGGGTGAGCACCCAGACGAAGCCACCGTCACCGAGCGACACGAGGGCGTCCACCAACGCGTCGACCAGATCGCCGTCGTCGTCGCGCCACCACAGCAGGACGACGTCGACGACGTCCTCGTAGTCCTCGTCAACCAGCGGGCTGCCGGCCAGCTCGGCCACAGCGTCGCGCAGCGAGTCGTCGCAGTCGTCGTCGTAGCCGAGCTCCTGGACGACCTGGCCGGAGCGGATACCCAGCCGTGCCCCCAGATGGCGCTGCCCCTCCGCGTGATCCGCGGTCGCGCTCA
>JBDUAP010000409.1:0-2663 GCA_040004585.1 Sporichthyaceae bacterium | reverse complement strand
GACGGGCAGCGCCTCGGTGCGGCTGGCCGCGTCGAGGTCGGCCGCCGCGGCGACGATGGCGGTGGGCGCGGTGACCGAGCGGTCAGCGGCGGCCTTCGCCAGCAGGGCCCGGGTCCGCGGGATGCTCATCCGCTGCGCTGGCTCCTTCTCGAGCAGCCCGAGGATCGCCTCGGCCAGAGACCCGCCTACGCGTGGAGGCTCGACCGGGTCGGAGATGACGGCGGTCAGCGTGCTGAGCGGGTTGTCCCCGTCGTACGGGGGCCGTCCCTCCGCCGCGGAGTAGAGCGTGGCGCCGAGTGACCACATGTCGGCCTCGGGGCCGGGCTTCTTGCCGCGCGCCCGCTCCGGGGACATGTAGGCGGGGGAGCCGAGCACGACGCCAGTCGAGGTGAGCGCGGGGTCACCGGCCATGGTGGCGATGCCGAAGTCGGTGAGGATGGCTCGGCCGTCCTTGGTGAGGAGGACGTTTCCGGGCTTGACGTCGCGATGCACGACCCCCTTGCTGTGGGAAAGCTCGAGGGCACCGAGCATCTCTAGGCCGATCTGAGCCACGCGGTGCGGCGGGAGCGGGCCGTCCTCGCGCAGGATGTCGCTGAGGCTGCGGGCGTCGAGCAGCTCCATCACGATGTACGGCAGGCCGCCCTCCTCGACCACGTCGTAGGTGGTGACCACGTTGGGGTGGCTCAGGCTGGCGGTGGCCCGGGCCTCCCGGAGGGTGCGCTGGCGGAGCTCGGCCTGCTCTTGCTCGCCCAGCTCGGCCGGGAAGCGGACCTCCTTGATCGCAACCAGCCGACCCAGGACCTCATCGTGGCCGCGCCAGACGGTGCCCATCCCGCCGCGCCCGATCGCCTCGTCGAGGCGATATCGGCCGCCGACAAGCCGGGTCTGGGCGTGAGGAGGCGTCATAGCGGCTGCCTCCTACCCCCGCGGCGGGTTCTCTTACCCTCGCTGGGCTGCGCTTCGGTGACGTAGAATGGCCCGCGATAACTGCATAGGGGGTGAACGGTTTCGACTTTGGATGTCGAGCCAGGGGAAGCGGGCCGAGGATCGCTGGGATGATCTCGGAAACCATGCCCAGCAAACCAATAAGCGCCGATTCCAATCGCGCTGACTTCGCTCTTGCTGCCTAAGTAAGAGGCCGAAGTCTGTCAGCCCGGGAGTGCCTTCGGCCCGGTGTCTGGCATCAGCAAGAAGGCTCAACTGCCTGGTCCGGTCACGGGACCAGGCGGGAAATCTCACAGTGACTGGGCCTGTCGGCGGACTTGTCTGCGTGACCGCCGGGGCCGAGAAACGCGCTTGCAGACTGCGCCCGGAGAAGCCCTGACTTAGCACCGAAGGACGCGGGTTCGATTCCCGCCACCTCCACCGCGGGGTGATCGCGTCGCCGCGCGATCACCCTCACATGTAGAGACCGCCGTTGACGCCGAACACCTGGCCGGTGATGTAGCCGGACTCGGGGTCGGCAAGGAACTCCACCACCCTGGCCACCTCGTCGGGCTGGCCGAGACGACCGGCCGGGATCTTGGCGACAACCTTCTCCATCGCCTCCGCTGGGACCGCTGCGGTCATGTCCGTGTGGATGAAGCCGGGGGTCACCGAGTTCACCGTGATGCCCTTGCGGGCCGTCTCGAGCGCCAGGCTCATCGTGAGGCCGAAGACGCCAGCCTTGGCGGCCGCGTAGTTGGCCTGACCGATGTTGCCCGACGAGCCGATCACCGAGCTGATGTTGATGATGCGGCCCGAGCCGCGGTCCAGCATGTGCTGCAGCACCGCGTGGCACAGGTAGAAGGAGCCGGAGAGGTCGACGCGCACGACCCGGTCCCAGTCGTCGGGGGTCATCTTCCGCACGGTCTTGTCGATCGTGATGCCGGCGTTGTTCACCAGGATGTCCACGCGCCCGTGCTGCTCGAGGACCTCACTGACGACCCGCTGGCAGTCCTCGTTGGAGCCGATGTTGCCCTGGTGCACTGTCGCACCGGTGTCGCCGTACTTGTCCAGGAAGATCTGGGCGGTCTCCTTGTCCCGGGAGTAGCCGGCCGCCACGGTGACGCCGCGCCCCGCGAGGCGATCGGCGATCGCGAGCCCGATCCCTCGTACTCCGCCGGTCACCAGGGCTACCTGGCCTGTCATGTCTGCCATGTCCTCGCCTACCTGCCGGAAGTCGCCAGGTGCCGACGCCTCGTTGCGGCGGCAACCTGCATCTCGCTCTGCCTGAACGTACTGCCTGGCCCGGCGTGTGCAGCCCTGCCGAAGGTCCCGAAAAGTCCCAAAAGACGAAGGATCTCTCGGGCGACGGGTCCTTTCTGCGGAGTCGCGCCTATGGTCGAGGAGGCGAGGTCGGTGCGACCAGCCATCGATGATGGGAAAGCGCATGCACCCGTTCATGGTCAACCAGCACGGCCGGATCGTGTTCCCCTCTAACTTCGTTCCCGAGCTCGACCTCTCGGTCATGCATAACGTCGAACAGCTCGACAAGGTGATCCGGCGGGATTTCGAGGCGAAAGCACCCACGGGAACCGAGATCCTGCACCGGGTCGAGGTGGGCGACTACTCCAGCAGGTACGAGCTGATGCGGGACATCGCGCTGAACCTCTTCTGGACCAACAGGTTCGCGATGACGCTGTACGAGAAGCGACCCACCCGCTGGGGTGACGTGCCCCGCA
>JBDUAP010000083.1:0-8918 GCA_040004585.1 Sporichthyaceae bacterium | reverse complement strand
GGAATTCGCGAAGGAAGTGAAGGTCGAGTACGACAAGTGGCTCGCGCTCGTGAAGGGCGGCTGATGAACGAGAAAGAGAAGAAGATCACGGCCTATCACGAGGGTGGCCACGCGCTGGTCGCGGCCGCGCTGCCGAACACCGACCCGGTGCACAAGATCACGATCCTGCCCCGTGGCCGCGCGCTCGGCTACACGATGGTGCTGCCCGACGAGGACAAGTACTCCACGACGCGCAACGAGATGCTCGACCAGCTCGCCTACATGCTCGGCGGCCGCGCGGCCGAGGAGATCGTGTTCCACGACCCGACGACCGGCGCTGCCAACGACATCGAGAAGGCCACGTCAGTCGCCCGAGCAATGGTCACGCAGTACGGCATGACCGAGCGGATCGGTGCGATCAAGCTGGGGCAGGAGCACGCCGAGCCGTTCCTCGGTCGCGACATGGGCCACCAGCGCGACTACTCCGAAGAGGTCGCCGGGGTCATCGACGAGGAGGTCAAGCGGCTCATCGAAGCGGCGCACGACGAGGCATGGGAGATCCTGGTCGAGAACCGGGAGATCCTCGACGAGCTCGTGCTCGAGCTGCTCGAGAAGGAGACGCTGGACAAGGCCCAGGTGGCGCAGATCTTCGCCCAGATCCGCAAGAAGCCGTCGCGTCCGGCCTGGACCGGCTCGGCCAAGCGCAGCCCCCAGGCCGGCCCGGTGATGACGCCCAAGGAGCTGGCGTCGCCCAACGGTAGGGACAAGAGCCACAGCCTCGGCGAGGTCGGGCCAACCGACGTACCGGATTCTCCGCTGCCCTCCGACGAGATCCCCGGCCGGCCGCTGGGCAACGAGGTCTGACCCGAGTGGTGGAGCCCGCCGGGTCCGGGTCCGCGGACTTCACGGCCGCGTCGTCGCCACGGGTGTATGACGAGGCAGGGGTGCGCCGCGCCACCTACGACTTCCTCGTCGCGGTCGGCGAGGATCCGACCCGCGACGGGCTGCTGGACACCCCTGACCGGGTGGCGCGTGCCTACCGCGAGATCTTCGCCGGTCTGTGGCTCGAGCCCGAGGACGTGCTGACGACGACCTTCGACCTCGGTCACGACGAGATGGTGCTCGTGAAGGACATCGAGGTGCGCAGCGTCTGCGAGCACCATCTGGTGCCCTTCACCGGCGTCGCCCACGTGGGCTACATCCCGAGCGTCGAGGGTCGCATCACCGGGCTGTCCAAGTTGGCCCGCCTTGTCGACGTCTACGCCCGTCGACCGCAGGTGCAGGAACGGATGACGACGCAGATCGCCGAGGCGCTGATGCGCATCCTGGAGCCGCGCGGTGTGATCGTGGTGGTCGAGTGCGAGCACCTGTGCATGTCGATGCGGGGCATACGCAAGCCGGGTGCGTCGACGATCACGTCGGCGGTCCGCGGGCAGCTGCGCGACCCGGCGACCCGCGCCGAGGCGATGAGCCTGATCGTCGCGCGGTGAACGCCGGAGCCCGCGCCGCGTCGTCCGGGCCGTCATCACCGCCAGCGCCGGCCATCCGTGGCCTGCCGACGCAGCTGTCGGCCCTGACCCGCTGCCTGGTGATGGGCGTCGTCAACGTCACGCCCGACTCCTTCTCCGACGGCGGCGCCTTCCTCGACCCGGACGCGGCCATCACCCAGGGCATGGCACTGGTGAACGACGGTGCCGACATCGTCGACGTGGGTGGCGAGTCCACCCGCCCGGGTGCGCACCGGGTCAGCGCGCAGGAAGAGTCCCGACGGGTGCTCCCCGTCGTACGCGGACTCGCCGATGCTGGTGCGGTCGTCAGCATCGACACCATGCGGGCCGAGGTGGCATCGGCCGCACTCGAAGCCGGTGCCGCGATGGTCAACGACGTCAGCGGTGGCCGTGCCGACCCGGCGATGGCAGCGGTGGT
The DNA here is from genome assembly GCA_040004585.1 of Sporichthyaceae bacterium. Taxonomy (GTDB): domain Bacteria; phylum Actinomycetota; class Actinomycetes; order JACCUZ01; family JACCUZ01; genus JBDUAP01. The sequence goes on along the minus strand of JBDUAP010000083.1, from coordinate 7,013 downwards.
CCGCGGGGCCGGCCTGCCTTTCGTCGCCATGCACTGGCGAGGCCACGCTGACCACATGCAGGACCTCGCCGTGTACGACGACGTGGTGTCCGACGTGCTGGCCGAGCTGCGCGCCGGGCTGGACCGGCTGGTCGATGCTGGCGTCGACGCCGAGCAGGTGGTGCTCGATCCCGGTCTGGGTTTTGCCAAGACCGGTGCACACAACTGGGCGTTGCTCGCCCATCTCGAGGCGCTGCAGTCACTCGGTCGCCCGCTGCTGGTCGGTGCTTCGCGCAAAGGCTTTCTCGGCACGCTGCTCGCCGACGCGGCCGGTGAGCCGAGACCGATGGCCGAGCGCGACGCCGCGACCGCCGCAGTGAGTGCGCTGGCGGCCTGGTCCGGTGCCTGGGGCGTGCGGGTGCACGCCGTGCAGGCCAGCGTCGATGCGGTACGGGTCGTCGCCGCCGTACGGGAGCAGCGGTGAGCAACACCGAGGACGAGCGCGCCGTGCTCTTCGCCAACGCGGCGCTGTACGACGCGTTCGAGACGGCCGACCTGGACCTGATGGAGGCCGTGTGGATGGACGGTCCGGGCGCCGAGGACGTGATCTGCGTGCATCCTGGCTGGCCGCCGCTGCGCGGCCGGTCCCAGGTGCTGCGGTCGTGGGCCATGATCATGGCGAACACCACGAACATCTCGTTCGTGCTGACCGACATCGACGCGACCGTCGACGGTGACGTCGCCGTTGTCACCTGCGCCGAGAACATCCTGACCGGCATGCCCGAAGAGCCTGAGCTCTCGACGGCGCTCGCCGCGACAGCGCTGTCCGGCGGCCGGGTGGCCGCGACCAACGTCTTCCGCCGCACCGGGAATGGGTGGCGGCTCTGGGTGCACCATGCGTCGCCTGTGCTGTCGGTGAGCGAGGAGGTGGAGGAGGAGTGACTGACCGGATCACCTTGCGCGGGCTGCGCGCGGTGGGACACCACGGTGTCTACGCCGAGGAGCGCGAGAAGGGGCAGCCGTTCGTCGTCGATGTCGTCCTCGACGTCGACACCCGCGCCTCCGCTGTCAGCGACGAGGTGACCGACACGGTCCACTATGGCGAGCTGGCGCTGCGCGTCGTCTCAGTGGTCGAGGGCGAGCCGGTGAACCTGATCGAGACGCTTGCGCAGCGGATCGCGGACGTGTGCCTCGACGACAAGCGCGTCAATGCCGTGGAGGTCACAGTGCACAAGCCCGAGGCGCCGGTCGGTGTCGAGTTCGCCGACGTCGCCGTCTCCATCGTCCGGCGGCGCGGATGACCGTGCCGTCGTCCCGTCGGGCCACGCTCGCTCTCGGCAGCAATCAGGGCAACCGACTCGTGACCCTGCAGGGCGCGGTCGACGCGTTGGCGGAGACCGAGGACGTGGACGTGGCAGCCGTGTCCGGTGTCTTCGAGACCGACCCGGTCGGCGGCTCGCAGCAGCCGGACTTCCTCAACGCGGTCGTTGTCGTGGTGACGTTGTTGTCTGCCCGCGAGTTGCTGGAGCGCGCGCACGAGATCGAGGAGCAGTACGGCCGGGTGCGGGCGGAACGGTGGGGCCCGCGGACCCTCGACGTTGACCTCGTGGTGCTCGGCGCCGAGGTTGTCGACGAGCCGGACCTCGTCGTACCGCACCCACGGGCGGCGGAGCGCGCGTTCGTGCTGCTGCCGTGGCTGGACGCCGACCCCGACGCGACACTGCCGGGACACGGGCGGGTGGCCGACCTGCTGGCCGGCCTGGACTCGACTGGGGTCCGTCCCCGCTCCGACCTGTCACTGCTAACGGAGCCGGCCCGGTGAGGCCGACGCGACTGAGCACCCTGGTCGCGCTGCTTCTGGGGGCCGCCGCCGTGTCGTGGGGGGCGCTGACCATCGCCGAGAGTCGCGGCAACCTGCTCCCTCCGCTGCCGTGGGGGGCGCCGCTGGGCATCGCGTTTCTCGCCGGGGCCGTCCTGGTCTCCACCGTGGCGCTGCGCCGCCGGCTGAGCGGCATCCCCGGCACCAAGCCGCCGCAGCCGATCGGCGTCGCAAGAATGGCCGTTCTCGGCAAGGCAGGGGCGCACGTCGGCGCACTCGTCGGCGGCGTGTACGGCGGCTACTTCGTGTTCCTCCTCCCGACGCTGGACATCGGTGGCCGGCGCGACCGGGCACTGGTCGCCGGCGCAGCGCTGCTCGCGGCCGTCCTGCTGACCGCGGTCGGGCTCCTGCTCGAGCGCACCTGCCGCGTGCGGCCACCCGGCGGCGGCGATCCCGACGCTCCGTCGGCCCCGGCCTGAGCGTGCCCTCGCTTCATGCCCAGCGGCTGGCCGCACAGCTCCTTAGCGGCCCGCCCGCGCAGACCGCCGAGGACGTCGTACGACGTCTTCTCGCCGTGCAGGGCCAGGATCCCCGGGGCGCACGGCTCGCCGTCCGCAGCCGTTCGGTCGGCCTGACGGCGGCCGACGTGGACGAAGGGCTGACCACCCGGCGCTCGCTGCTCATCACCTGGCTCAACCGCGGGACGCTGCACCTGGTGACACCGGAGGACTACTGGTGGCTGCACCCGCTGACCAGGCCGCAGCTGACGACCGGCAACAAGCGCCGGCTGGAACAGGAAGGCGTCAGTGCCGAGCAGGCCGAGCGCGGCGTGGAAGCTGTCGCCGCCGCGGTGGCCGAGGGACCGCGGACGCGCCACGAGCTGCGGGCGGCCCTTGACGCCGCCGGTGTGCCGACCCGGGGCCAGGCCCTCGTGCACGTCCTGCTTGCCGCGACCTTGCGCGGGCACGTGGTGCGCGGCCCGATGCGCGGCGGGGAGCACGCCTTCGTCGCTGTGCGGGACTGGTTGGGCGAACCGCCGGAGGCGTTGGAACGGGACGAGATGCTGGCCCGGCTGGCCCGGCGCTACCTCACCGGCCACGGTCCGGCGGACGCCCGGGACCTGGCCCGATGGGCGGGCATCGCCCTCGGCAACGCCCGTCGGGGGCTGGCAGCACTCGGCGACGAGGTGGTGCCGCATGGCGACGGGCTGGTCGACCTCGCCGACCGCATCGCGGCGACGCGGCTGCCGCCACCGCGGTTGCTCGGTGCCTTCGACCCGGTGCTGCTCGGCTGGGTGTCGCGCGAGGCGGTCGTCGGCGACCACCATCACCTCGTGACGGACAACGGCCTGTTTCGGCCGATGGCCCTTGTCGGTGGACGGGCCATGGCGACGTGGGGCCTGGCCGACGGCGTGCTGACGATCCACGTGCTGGAGCCGATCAAGCCGGCCGCGCTGAAAGCGCTGCTCGCGGATGCGCGGGACGTCCTGCGGTTCTTTGGGCTGCCCGACCGGCCCGCCGTGGTCAGATCCGGCTGATCGAATCCAGGTCGACCTCGTCGCGCGCGAGCCCCCGGGCCTCGGACTCCACCGACCGACGCAGCGCCTCGTGCAGTGCTGCCGGTGTGAGCACGCCGAGAAAGCGGTCACCCTCGAGCACGGCCACCCACCCGGCGTCGTGCTGCAACATCTCGCTGAACGCCCGCTTCAGCGACGCACCGACGGGGACCCACGCCTCCATCCGCTGCGCCCGGCTGGACACCGTCTCGTCGGGGTCGGCGCCATCGGCGCCGTCGGCAGAGATCCAGCCGTGCAACGCGTCGCTGTTGTCGAGCACCACGGCCCACCGTGCCCCACTCGCGCGCAACGATGCCGTGGCGTCGGCGAGCCGGTCAGTGAGATGTACGACGGGCGGATGCTCCAGATCGGCCACATCGATCGGGGTGACCGAGAGGCGCTTGAGACCGCGGTCAGTGCCGACGAAGTCGGCCACGAACGGGGTTGCAGGCGCACCGAGGATCGTCGCGGGGGCGTCGTACTGCTCGAGCTTGCCGCCCTGGGAGAACACCGCGACCTTGTCGCCGAGCAGGACGGCCTCGTCCAGGTCGTGGGTCACGAACAGGACCGTCTTGCGGACCTCCTGCATCAGGCGGAGGAACTCGCCTTGCAGCCGCTCCCGCACGATCGGGTCCACCGCGCCGAACGGCTCGTCCATCAGGAGCACCGGTGGGTCGGCGGCGAGTGCCCGCGCCACGCCCACGCGTTGCCGCTGCCCGCCGGAGAGCTGTGCGGGATAGCGGTTCGCGTGCGCCTCGAGACCGACGAGCGCCAACAGCTCCGCGACCCGGTCAGCGATGCGCTTGCGGTCCCAGCCCAACAGCTGGGGCACGGTGGCCACGTTGGCGCTGACCGTCTCGTGGGGGAAAAGCCCGACGTTCTGGATGACGTAGCCGATGCGGCGCCGCAGCTCGACCGCGTTGGTTCGCATGATGTCCTGGCCGTCAACCGTGATCGTGCCGCCGGTCGGCTCGATCAGCCGGTTGACCATCTTCATCGTCGTGGTCTTCCCGCAGCCCGACGGGCCGACGAGTGTGACGACGTCGCCCTTGTTGACATCGAAACTCAGGTCCTCGACCGCGACGGTCCCGTCAGGGAAGACCTTCCGCACGTGGTCGAACCGGATCATCGGCTGTTCGCTACGGTCCATCCGTGCGTCCTCTCTCGACCGGCTGCCTGGTGCGCAATGACTGGATCTGCGGTGAGTACCTCCGCAGTCGCCGGTCGGAGCTCCAAGATGCTCTCATCCAGCACATCACACTCACCGTCGTGGCCGTGTTGGTCGGGCTGGTCGTTGCCATCCCCCTGGCGATCCTGGCGCGTCGCCTCCGACTGACCCAGCTGATCCTCGGCGCCGCGACCGTGATCTACACAATCCCGTCTGTCGCCCTGTTCTCCTTCTTCATCCCGTTCACCGGGATCAGCGCGACGACCGTCGCGATCGGTCTGGTCCTGTACTCGCTCACGGTGCTCGTCCGCAACGTGGTCGCCGGGCTCGATGCCGTGCCCGACGACGTGGTGGAGGCAGCGCGCGGGATGGGCATGGGGCCGACCCGATTGATGGTCAGGGTGCAGCTGCCGTTGGCGTTGCCGGCGATCATGGCCGGCGTCCGGATCGCGACCGTGTCCACGATCTCGCTGACGACAGTGGGCGGGATCATCAACTACGGCGGGCTGGGGAACCTCATCTTCGGCGGGCTGCAGACGACTTTCCGTGCCCAGGTGATCACCGCGTCGGTCCTTTGTGTGGTGCTGGCGATTACCGCTGACCTGGTTCTCCTCGTCGTACAGCGCACGATCACGCCTTGGCAGCGGGTGGCCGCACGATGATGCCGATGAGTGCGTTCGGAGATGTGGCCGACTGGTTGACCGAGCCCGCGCACTGGCACGGATCGGACGGCATCCCGGTGCGCACCTGGGAGCACCTGGTCCTCTCCGGGACGTCACTGGCGGTGGTGTGCGCGCTGGCGCTTCCGCTTGCGCTGTGGCTGGGCCACATCGGCAAGGGAGGTGCGCTCGCCATCAACGTGACGAACATCGGACGGGCCGTTCCCGTCTTCGCCGTCTTGGTCCTGCTGGCCATTGGGCCGCTCGGGCTGGGCGTCACCGCGACGATCGTCGCACTGATCCTCTTCGGAATCCCTCCCGTGCTCACGAACGCCTACGTCGGGGTGCGCGAGGTCGACCGGGACACCGTGGAGGCCGCCCGCGGCATGGGCATGACCGGGTGGCAGGTGCTCCGGCAGGTCGAGCTGCCCCTGGCGCTGCCGCTCATCCTCACCGGGATCCGGCTGGCCGCCGTGCAGATCATTGCGACGGCCACTTTGGGGGCATTTGTCCTGGGTGGCGGGCTCGGTCGTTTCATCAATGCGGGGTTCGGCCGGCAGGACCAGGCGGAGCTGGTCAGCGGCGCCGTCCTCGTCGCGGCGCTGGCCCTGACCGTGGAGGGCGCCTTCGAATTGTTGCAACGTCGTCTCGATCCGCGTAGACGGGTTGCCCGATTGTCCGACCGCCGTGTTTGACTGGTCCCGAAGCGGGTGCAATTGCGCGCCCGCCCGACACGCGCGGAGAGCCCTCAGGCTCGCCGCGGGACACAGAAGGCGGGTGGTTCTATGCGCTCCCGGCGCATCCTTTCCCTGATCGGCGTTCTCGCATCGGTCGTCATGCTGGCGGCCGCCTGCGGCGACAGCAACAAGCTCGACTCGAGCAGCAACAGCACGAAGAGTAAGGCTGCCAAGGGCTCGGTCGTGGTCGGCTCGGCCGGCTTCACCGAGATCCAGCTGATGGCCGAGATGTACAAGCTTCTCCTGGACAAGGCGGGCTACACCGCGTCCATCAAGATCGTGCAGAACCGTGAGGTCTACGAGCCGGCGCTGGAGAAGGGCGACATCGATGTCGTGCCCGACTACGCGGCGACGATGGCGGACTTCCTCAACTTCAAGAAGAACGGCGCAACGGCCAAGCTGGTGGCCACCAGCGACAAGGACTCGACCGTCGCCGCGTTGAACCAGCAGGGTGAGCCGCTCGGGCTTAAGGCGCTCACAGCAGCCGAAGCGGTCGACCAGAACGCGTTCGCCGCAACCAAGGAGGCGGCCGCCGCCAAGGGCAGCAAGCTGTCTGACTGGTCGGGCCAGTCGGTCAAGCTGGCGGCGACGGAGGAGTGCCCGGACCGCCCGTTCTGCAAGATCGGTCTGGAGAAGACCTACGGCATCAAGGTGACCCAGGTGCTTCCCCTCGGCTTCGGGACGGCGCAGGTCAAGGAAGCGGTCAAGAGCGGCAAGGCCGACCTCGGTCTGACCGGCACCACCGACGCCACCCTCGCCGACCTCGGTCTGGTCATCATCGAGGACGACAAGCACCTTCAGCTGGCCGACAACCTGGTTCCGGTCGTTGGCAAGGACTTCAAGGACGACGCCGACCTGGCCGCCGCGCTGAACGCGCTGGCCGACAAGCTGACGACTGAGGACCTGGCCAATCTGAACAAGAAGGTCGACGGCGAGCGGCAGAAGGCGGCCGACGTGGCCAAGGAGTTCCTGACGTCCAAGGGACTGCTCTAACGCCTGCCTGAATGAATTGCGGCTGTGCCCTCAGCCCGGCAACAGCTCGCCGGCCCGAATTGGGACCGCGAGCGTGTTGCCGGGCGGGGCCAGGGGGCAGGTC
>JBDUAP010000082.1:0-8949 GCA_040004585.1 Sporichthyaceae bacterium | reverse complement strand
CCGTCGAGGTCGGGCCGGATCGACTCCAGCTCCTCCTGCTCGCGCAACCGGGCGATGCGCTCCTCGAGGTGGTCGTAGGCCCGGCGCAGCGTCTCGGCCTTGCGGCGGTTGCGGGTGGTGCTGTCCGACCGGGTGAGCTGGTGCAGCCGGTCGAGCAACGGGCCGGCGTCGGCGACATAGCGACGCACCGCTGAATCCGTCCAGGCCCCGGTCCCGTAGCCGTGGAAGCGCAGGTGCAGCTCGACCAGCCGGGTCACGTCATCGACGAGGCCCTTGGGGAAGCGCAACGCCTTGAGCCGGGCCGCCGCGAGCTTGGCGCCCACCACCTCGTGGTGGTGGAACGAGACCCCGCCGCCGGACTCGAACCGGCGCGTCTTGGGCTTACCGATGTCGTGCAGGAGCGCGGCGAGGCGCAGCACGAGGTCTGGCTGGCCCGGCTCCTCCAGCTCGATCGCCTGCTCGAGCACGGTGAGGGTGTGCTCGTAGACGTCCTTGTGCCGGTGGTGCTCGTCGATCTCCAGCGCGAGCCGCGGCAGCTCGGGCAGCACCTTCTCGGCCAGCCCGGTCTGCACCAGCAACGACAGGCCGACCCGCGGCCTCGGCGAGCAGATCAGCTTGACCAACTCGTCCCTGATCCGCTCCGCCGACACGATCTCGATCCGGTCGGCCATCGCCGTCATCGCCTCGACGACGGCCGGGTCCACCGCGAAGTCGAGCTGGGCAGCGAAGCGGGCGGCGCGCAGCATCCGCAGTGGGTCGTCGCGAAACGAGTCCTCCGGCCGGCCGGGTGTGCGCAGCAGGCCCCGGGCCAGGTCGGTCAGCCCGCCGTGCGGGTCGATGAATGTCGTGCCGGGAAGCGACACCGCCATCGCATTCACCCTGAAGTCGCGGCGAACCAGGTCCTCCGCCAGGGTGTCGCCGTAGGTCACCTCGGGCTTGCGGGACTCGCTGCGGTAGACCTCGCTGCGGTAGGTCGTCACCTCGATGTGGTGTCCGCCTTTGCGCGCGCCGACGGTCCCGAAGGCGATGCCGACGTCCCAGTGCGCGTCGGCCCAGCCGTGCAGCACCGCCACGATCTGCTCCGGCCTGGCGTCGGTCGTCAGGTCGAGGTCGACGATCGGCCGGCCGAGCAGCGCGTCGCGAACCGGACCCCCGACCAGGGCCAGCTCGTGACCCGCGGCGGTGAAGAGGTTCCCGATCTCGTGCAGCACCGGCTCGACCAGCAACAGCTCGCCGATCAGCCGCTCCTGTGCCGCAGAGAGCAGCCCAGGGTCAGGGACGCGCGACGCGTCGGCGGGGTCCTTGGGCACGGGAAGCAAGAGTAAGGGCTCGCCGGGCCCGCGGTTACGATCGCGGAATGCCCCGGCCCCGACCCTCCGCGCGCCGCACCGGCGCCCGGCGGAGCCTGCGCAAGGTCGAGGAGACCTCGGCCGGGGGGCTGGTCGTCGACCGGACCGGCAGCCGACCTCGGGCCGCCATCATCGGCCGGCTGGACCGCCGGGGCCGGCTGCTGTGGTCGCTTCCGAAGGGACATCTCGAGGCCGGCGAGAGTGCTGAGGACGCCGCCGTCCGCGAGGTGGAGGAGGAAACCGGCATCCGTGGACGCGTGGTCGCGCCACTGGGCACGATCGACTACTGGTTCGTGGCCGACGACCGGCGCATCCACAAGACCGTGCACCACTACCTGCTCGAGGCCACCGGCGGCGAGCTCTCCGACGAGGACATCGAGGTCGACGAAGTGGCCTGGGTGCCCCTCGACGAGCTACGCGAGCGACTGGCCTACGCGGGCGAGCGCCGGCTGGCGGACACCGCCGCCGACCTCCTCGCGGACTCGGCGTGAATCGGTGACGCCGGTGGTATCGACCGTGCCGGCCCGCCACCGACGGGGCCGGGCGGTGCACGGGTTCCTGGCCGCCCTCCTCGGGGTGCCGTTGGCGCTCGGATTTCCCGTCGGCCTGGCGGGCCCGGCCGCGGCCGCCGACCCGCTGGCCAGCATCGAGCTGACGACCCTGGACCCCGCCATCGGAGTCCCCGGTGCGCGGCTGCGCGCGAGCGGGGTGGTGCACGTCACCGGCAAGCTGACGTTGACCGAGATCGAGGTGCGGCTGCGGCTCTCGCGCACCCGGCTGAGCAGCCGGGGTGAGCTGACGGCAGTCGCCGCTGGGAAGACCTCCAGCACGGACGGCGACATCATCGCTCGGGAGTCGCTCCGGGGCCGGTTCGGAGCCGGGCAGCAGACCAACTTCGACATCTCGGTGGCGCTGAACGGCATAGCGACGCTGCGGGAGTTCGGCGTCCACGTGCTCAACGTCGAAGTCGTCGCGAGATCACGGGACGGGGTCGGGCGAGCGGCCATCGTGCGGACCTTCCTGCCGTGGGTGCCGGCCCACCGCGACTTCAAGCCGGCCGGGTTCGCCTGGCTCTGGCCCCTCACCGCGGCGCCCGCACAGCTGGCAGACGGCAGGTACGGCGACGAAAGGCTGGCCGGCGAGCTGGAGCTCGGCGGCCGACTCGATCGGATCACGGCGGCGGGTGCGCGACTGGGGCAGCAGGTGCCCCTCACCTGGGTAGTGGACCCGGCGCTGCTCGAGAGCGCCGCGGACATGAGCGACGGCTACCAGATCCGGCCCCAGGACCCGAGCCAGCCCGACGTGGTCGGAACCGGCTCCGCGGCGGCAGCCCGGTGGCTCGACCAGGTCCGCACCGCTACCCGTCTCGGCGACGTGGCGACGGTGCCCTACGCCAACCCCGATCTGGTGGCGCTGCGACGGGGTGGGCTGATCGGCGACGTGCTGGCCGCCCGTGCCCAGGGGGACGCGATGGCTGTCGAGCTGCTGGGCCACGACGTGATCACCGACCTCGCCTGGCCCGCCGACGGCTACGCCGACCGCGCGACCCTGCGGACGCTGCGCGGCACCGGAACGCAGGCCGTCGTCCTGGACGCCCGCGCGATCCCGACCGAGCTCACGCTGCCGTTCACGCCGACCGGGCGGGCCGACATCAGCACCCGCAACGGTCGCGTGAACGGCCTCCTCGCCGACCCCACCCTCAGCGCCACCCTTGCCGCCGGCGCCAACCAGGCGCCCCTGCTGGCCGCCCAGCGGTTCGTCGCCGAGACCGCCATGATCACCGCCGAGCTGCCCGGCGTCGGTCCGGAACGCACGATCCTCATCGCGCCCCCCCTGCACTGGTCGCCGCCCCCCGAGCTGCTCGACCGGGTCGTGAGTGCCAGCCTGCAGGCGCCGTGGATGAGTCCGGTGGCGGTCCGTGACCTGCGCGCCGCCAAGGCGCCGGAGATCGACCGCCAGGCCCTGCTCTATCCCGCCTCGGTGCGCGGGCGCGAGCTGCCGGCCGCCTACCAGGACGCCGTGCGTGACCTGCACCGGACCATCGCGACGTTCGCCGCCGTCCTCACGACGCCGGAAACCGCGGTGCCCACCCTCGATCTGGCCGTGTTCCGGCTGGAGTCGAGCTGGTGGCGCGGTCGAGACGACCGGCTGGGACGGCTGACGAACACGCGTGGCCACGTTCTCGACCTGCGCGACGAAGTGCAGGTGCTGCCCGGCAGCTACACGTTCGGCAGCAAGTCGGGCACGATCCCGCTCACGGTCTCCAACGGCCTGACGCAACCGGTCACTGTGAAGATCGGGCTGACGCCGTCACCGCCTCGTCTCGAGGTCGGCACGGTCGGCCCGGTCCGCATCCCGGCCAAGAGCAAGGTGCAGGTCGAAGTCCCGGCGACGGCCATCGCCAACGGGCCGGTCCGCATCAGCACGGTCCTGCTCACTCCCGCCGGGGACCAGTACGGTCAGCCGGTGCAGCTGCGGATCCAGGTGACGCAGTACGGCACGGTCGCGCTGGGGATCACCGGGGTGGCAGCCGGTGTGCTGTTCGCCGCGGCGGGCTACCGGCTGTTCCGGCGTGCGGCCGCTGCCCGCCGTACTGCCGGATCACCAGGGGCCGGCACGTCATGACCGAGCCGCCCGAAGGAGAGGTCCCCCGCGCCTTGGTCCGCTCCAGCGGAGTGATGGCTGCCGGCACCGTGCTGTCCCGCGTGCTTGGTTTCGGACGCAACGCGGTCGTCACCGCCGCGATCGGCACCGACCTGCTCGCCACGACGTTCAACGTGGCGAACACGGTGCCGAACATCCTCTACATCCTGGTCGCCGGCGGCGTTCTCAACGCGGTGTTCGTCCCGCAGCTCGTCCGGGCGATGCAGCAGGGAGACGGCGGCCAGGGCTACACCGACCGGCTGCTCACCTTGGCGGGTCTGGTGCTGTTCGGCCTCACCGTGCTGGCGACCGTTGCCGCGCCGTTGGTCATCTGGCTCTACACACCGGGCACCTGGAGCGACCGCGACGTCGCCACGGCTACCGCGTTCGCGTTCTGGTGCCTGCCGCAGATCGCGTTCTACGGCGTCTACACGATGCTCGGGCAGGTGCTGAACGCCCGGGGCAGCTTCGGGCCGATGATGTGGGCGCCGATCGTGAACAACGTCGTGGCGATCGCGACCGGGCTGCTGTTCATCGTCGCGTTCACGGTCAACGTCAAAGACCCCGGGTCGGTGTCCGGGGCCGGTATCGCGTTGCTCGGTGGCGGCGCGACTGCCGGGGTGGCCCTGCAAGCACTGGTGCTGGTGCCGGTGCTGCGGCGCACCGGCTTCCGCTACAAGCCGCGCTTCGACTTCCGTGGCGCCGGGCTCGGCAAGGCGCGTGAACTGGCCAAGTGGTCGCTGCTGTTCGTGCTAGTCAACCAGGTCGCGTACGTCGTGGTGGTCAACCTGGCTGCCCGGGTGGACAAGGCGGCTCAGGACACCATCGCGTACGGCGTCGGCTACACGCCGTACGCCTATGCCTATCTCTTCTTCATCCTCCCGCACTCCATCATCACCGTCTCGGTCGTCACCGCATTGCTGCCGCGGATGAGTGCCGCCGCGTCGGAGCACCGGCTGACCGACCTGCGCGACGACCTGTCCACCGGGTGGCGGCTCACCGCGGTCGGCGTGGTGGGAGCGGCGGCGGCGTACGTCGCGCTCGGTCGCGACCTGACCGGTCTGCTCTACGCCGCCGCCGGAGCAGACGGTGCCCGTTACATCGGCCTCGTGCTGGGGGCGTTCGCCCTCGGGCTGCCGGCGTTCTCGGCCCAATACCTCGCCTTGCGCGGCTTCTACGCCCTGGAGGACACCCGCACCCCGTTCCTCCTCCAGGTCGGCATCGCCGTCACCAACGTCGTGTTGGCCTTGCTGGCGTACGCCGCGCTGCCCCTGCGCTGGCGCGTCGTCGGGATGGCCGCCTCCTACGCGCTGACCTACTACGTGGGGCTCGCGCTGAGCACGGCCGTGCTGCGCCGTCGGATCGGTGGTCTGGACGGGCACCGGGTGGTCCGGACCTACGCCCAGCTGCTGGCCGCCGCCGTTCCGGCCGCTGCGATCGCGTACGCCGTGGCGCGGCTGGTCACCGCAAGCCTCGGGGAGGGCGCGGCCGGCTCACTCGCCGCGCTGGTTGCCGGCGGGGTGGTGATGCTCGGGGGTTATCTGCTGCTCGCGCGGGCGCTGCGGATCGCCGAGCTGAGCGCGCTGCTCGGAATGGTGCGGTCCCGCTCCGGAGGCTGACTTTGCCGAGACGAGTCCGGCCTCGGCCTCAAGGGTGGCGGCAGGCACGCCGACTCTGACCCCATGGAAGGTCTCTCGGCCGCGCGCTGGCACAGCGAGCGCGGCGGCATCGTGCTCAGCTGGCTCACCAAGCTGGTTGTCTTCCTCGCGCTGGGCGGGGTCGTCCTCTTCGACGCCATCTCGATCGGCGTCACGACCTCCAACGTGGCCGACTCGGGCAGCTTCGCCGCCCACGAGGCATCCGCGACCTGGCTCGGGGGCCATGACCTGCAGCAGGCCTATGAGACCGCCACCGTCACCGCCCGCGAGGCCAACTCGCTCAACGTCATCGACCCGAAGACCTTCACGGTGGACCCCGACGGCACCGTGCACCTGACCATCTCCCGCACGGCGACCACGCTGGTGCTCTACCGGATCGGCCCGATCAAGAAATGGGCGGACGTCTCGAGTCGGTCACAGGGCCGCACCGTCGGCTGAGGTTCGCTGCCCCGGACCGACGCGAGCGCGACTGAACCGCAGCCTGTTGGGGTAGTTCCCCTAGCATCGAGCCAGAGCCGACCCCCTCGACCTGATAGACCTGCGCGACCTGCCCGACCTGCGCGACCTGCCCGACCTGCCCGCCGCCCGCGGGCGGATACCCCTGCGAGGAGAAGCGGTGCCGCCCAACTCCGTCGAGCCGGGGACCCGGCTCGTCGACCGCTACCGCCTCGAAGCCGCGCTTGGCCAAGCCGGCAGCACGTCGTACTGGCGGGCGCAGGACGAACTGCTCGACCGACCGGTCGGCCTGTGCCTGCTCGACGGGACCTCCGAGAGCGCGCCCGCGATCCTGTCAGCCGCGCGGCAGGCAGCCGCTGTCACCGATCCGCGGTTCCTGCGGGTGCTCGACGCCAGCGAGACCGACTCGGTCGTCTACGTCGTCACGGAGTGGGTCGCCGGCAGCAGCCTGGCTGACCTGCTCGCCGACGGACCGCTGCCGCCGGCCGAGGCCAGGTCGATGGTCGCCGAGATCGCGCAAGGCCTGGCGGCTGCACACGAGCAGGGGCTGGCGCACCTGTGCCTGCGCCCGGAGCAGGTGCTGCGGATGGCGCACGGCCAGGTGAAGGTCGCCGGGCTCGCCGTCGACGCAGCAGTGCGTGGGCTGACGGCCGCAAGCCCGGAGGACGCCGCTCGTCGCGACGCCGAAGGATGCGCGGCAATCCTGTACGCCGCGTTGACCGCCCGCTGGCCGAGCGAGAACCCGAGCACCCTGCCACCGGCGCCCCGGGAGAACGGAGTTCTGTGCACCCCCCGGCAGGTCCGCGCGGGAGTTCCGGACGACCTGGACGAGATCGCCAGCCGAACGCTGATCAACCGGCACCGGGCCGGCGCGCGGCCGTTGAACAGCCCGGCGGAGATCGCAGCGCAGCTCGCTGCGGCGCACGTGACCACCCGGCTGCCCGTCGTGCAGGATCAGGAACACCGGGGCTCCGCCGACACGCCCCCGCCCCCGTCGTACCTCGCGCCCTATGAGGACACCAGCCGGAACCGCCGCGGGACGATGAGCCGCGCTGCCTGGGCACTGGCCGCGCTGATCCTCGCCGTGGGACTCGGACTCGCGGCCTGGCAGGCCGGGGCGGCCCTGATGGGCGGCAACGGCGGCGACGGATCACCCCCCGGTGACCCGTCCGCCACGCAATCCGCCTCCGGCCAGCGCCCGCTGAAGGTCGCGGGAATCGCCGCGTTCGACCCTCCGCCGGGCGGCAACGGCGAGGAGAACGACGATCGGGCCCCCCGTGTCCTCGACGGCGACACCGCCACGGTGTGGACCACGAAGACCTACCGGGAGCAGTTCGGGCCGTCCGGTCTCAAGGAGGGCGTCGGCCTGCTGCTGGACCTCGGCAAGACCCAGTCGATGCAGTCGGCTGCCATCGCCCTGCGCGGCACCGGGACAGACCTCGAGCTGCGCGTCGCCGACCAGCGCAGCGACCAGCTCGCGGACTACAAGGTCGTGGCGCAGGCGTCCGGCAAGAACGGGCTGGTCGACGTGCGCCCGGACCAGCCGGTGCGGGCCCGCTACGTGCTGGTCTGGCTCACGGCGCTCCCGTCGGACGGTTCGGGCTACCGCGGCGAGATCGCGGAGATCAGCGTCCGCGGCTGAGGCTGGGAAGACGCCCCGACCTCCGGCGCGCTTGAGCCGGTGGGCCGGCCTGCCGACCTAGGGTGGAACCGCCCGAGATCGGCGGCCGACCAGACGCGGAGGCGCAGTTGACGGAGCGGTCCGACCTTGCCGCGTTGTCCGACACTGCCCTGCTCGGTCAGCACGCGGTCGGTGACCCCGAGGCGTTCGGCGAGCTGTTCCGCCGGCACCGGGACCGCCTCTGGGCGGTGGCCGTGCGCACCGTGGGCGACCGCGAAGAGGCGGCCGACGCCGTTCAGGATGCCTTCATCTCCGCGCTTCGGGCGTCTTCGCCGGCGGCCGGCGGCGCGGGACCTGCGGCCGCGTTCCGGGGCGACTCGGCCGTGACGACCTGGCTGCACCGCATCGTGGTGAACGCCTGCCTGGACCGAATGCGCCGCCGCGCGGTCCGTCCCACCGATCCACTGCCGGAGACCGAGCCGCGGTCCGGGCTGCCCGACGCCTTCGCGGCCCTGGACGTCTCCCTCGACGTGCTGGCCGCCCTGGACACCCTGCCGGCCGAGCAGCGGGCCGCCCTGGTCCTGGTGGACATGTACGGCTGGTCGGTCGAGGACACCGCCCAGGTGCTGGACTGCGCTCCCGGCACGGTCAAGAGCCGCTGCGCCCGGGGCCGGGCCCGACTCCTGCCGCTGCTCCGCGAGGACCACGGGAACCGAGCGGGAGCCGGCCACGTCCCACCACCGAGCCCAGCAGACCATGACGTCCTGCCGGGCCGCACCACCCATGACCGGACGACCGCCGACGGAGGTGAGCCCACCCCATGAGTCCCGACCAGACGCACCCGCCCGGCGTACATCCCGATCTCGACACCCTGGCCGACCTGCAGGAGGGGCTGCTCCCGCCGACCCCGGCCGCGGCCATCTCCGACCACCTGGACCAGTGCGCGTCCTGCCAAGCAGACTTCGCGGCCCTCGGGGAGATCCCCGCACGGCTGGCCGACGCCGCGGAGGTCGGGGGCATGCCCGCGCAGCTCGCCAGCCGGCTCGACGAGGCACTCGCCGCGCAGCCACGAACGGCAACCGTGACCATCACCCCATTGACGTCAGCACGGCGCAACCCGGTGAGCTGGGACAACCGGGTGCTCCAGGTGGCGGCTGCCGCCGTGCTGGTTCTCGCGGCCACCGCCATCGGCATCGCGGCCGTGCAGGGCGGTGGCGATTCA
>JBDUAP010000081.1:0-8958 GCA_040004585.1 Sporichthyaceae bacterium | reverse complement strand
ACGCCCTATCTCGACCGGGAAGGCGTCTCCGAGCGCGTCAACGGCGCCCGCTTCCTCCCGCCAGGCGTCGCCTCGCTGCCCCAGGGCTAGGGCGGGGCCCGGCGTCACCCGTGTGGGCGAGTGGCGGGCGGGGCCTGGGTGGGTACCGTCGAGAGGTGCGTGCCCCTGACTCGGTCGAGCTGCGCCGCATCGCCCTGGCGGTGTCGGTGCTCGACGACATCGACATCGTCCCGCTGGACGACGGCGTCATGCTGGCCGGGGCCGAACCGGTTGAGGTGAGCTGGCTCGAGCTGCGCCGAGCGGTGGCCGGCGCTGAGGCGGAAAGTGAGCTGGCCCGGGCCCGGGTGCGCGCTTGGCTGCACGGCCGGCGGATCGCCGTCGACCGCGACCTCGAGGAGCTGCGCCAGCTCGCTCGCCCGGTCGGCCTTCCGGTCGACCACCCCCTGCACCCGGGCCTGGACTGGGTGCGGCACCGGGTCCTCGGTGACGCGCTGGACCTGGGCTTCGGCTTCGTCGGCGTCGGCCAGGACCCCGACATGGTGATGATCGTCCCGCAAGGCGCACTGGACGCGGCCGGTGTCGACCCGACTCCGTGGTGGCCGGTGGCGCGCGACTATCTCGAGCGGATGGGGGCCATCGCGGCACAGCGGCTCGCTGACAGCCCCACCCTGCGACCGATCGGCGACTGCGACGTGCTCACTCTGCTCGGTTCGCGAACGCTACGTACCGCGCTGTGCAGCAAAGACGGCACCGGGATGAGGGCAGCGGCCGTGCCGATGCGCACCCGCGGCTGGCTCGACCTCAGCCGCATCGACCCGGCGTACACGGCCGCGGCCGCGGCGGCCACGAACGAGCTCGAGCGCGGCTTCCCCCGGCCGCTCCTGCTCACCGAGGACGAGGTCACCTTGGTCCCGGAAGGTGGCCGACCGGCTGAGATCGTGCTGCGTGACCCGGCGGCAGCAGCACCGCACCTGCGTCCCGTCCTGTTCCGCTAGCCGGGCCGGCACGGCGCCCCTCAGTCGTTGACGGCGTGCCGCTCGATGGTGCGGTGCACCGAGCTGACCGACTCGAGGATGCCGCGGGCGATGTCCTGGGCGGCCAGGCCGATCTCGGCAAGCACCTCGGCCCGCTTGCCGTGGTCGAGGAAACGAGCCGGGATGCCGAAGTCGCGGAGCGGGACCTCGACGCGCGCGTCACGCAGCGCCTGCGCTATCGCCGACCCGACTCCGCCGGCGCGCACGTTGTCTTCGACCGTCAC
Organism: Sporichthyaceae bacterium; assembly: GCA_040004585.1. GTDB lineage: Bacteria > Actinomycetota > Actinomycetes > JACCUZ01 > JACCUZ01 > JBDUAP01. Next base: position 7,700 of record JBDUAP010000081.1, on the reverse strand, counting down.
CACGAAGCCGTGGTCGCGGGCCATCTCCACCAGGGCATCGGGCACTGGCTTGACCCATCGCGGATCGACCACCGTCACGCCGATGCCCTCGCGCGCGCAGCGCGACGCCACATCGAGGCACGTCTCGGCCATCGCTCCGACTGCGACAAGCAGTACGTCGGTCGAGGCACCCTTGCTCAGAACATCGACAACGCCGATGCGCTCCAATGCCGGGATGTCGGCGCACACGGCTCCTTTGGGGAACCGCACGACGGTGGGAGCGTCTTCGACCTCGACCGCCTCGCGCAGCTCCTCGCGCAGCGTCGCGGCGTCGCGTGGAGCGGCCAGGCGCAGGCCGGGCACGACCTGCAGGATCGACATGTCCCACATCCCGTTGTGGCTGGCCCCGTCGTCGCCGGTGACGCCCGCGCGGTCGAGCACGAAGGTCACGCCGCACTTGTGCAGGCCGACGTCCATCAGCACCTGGTCGAACGCCCGGTTGAGGAACGTCGCGTAGATCGCCACGACCGGGTGCAGCCCGCCGATCGCAAGCCCGGCGGCGGAGGTCGTGGCGTGCTGCTCGGCGATGCCGACGTCGAAGGTGCGGTCGGGGTAGGCCTCCGCGAACTTGTCCAGTCCGACCGGGATCAGCATGGCGGCGGTGATGGCGACGATGTCGCTTCGCTGCGCTCCGATCTCGACCATCTCGTCGGAGAACACGCTGGTCCACGACGTACCGGCCGCGGACAGCGGCTGGCCCGTCTCCGGGTCGATCACGCCGATGCTGTGGAAGTTGTCGGCCACGTCGTTCTCGGCGAGGGAGTAGCCCAGGCCCTTGCGGGTGATGCAGTGCACGAGGACCGGCCCGGCGTAGGAACGGGCCCGGCGCAGCGCATGCTCCATCGCCTCGATGTCGTGCCCGTCGACGGGGCCGATGTACTTCAGCCCGAGGTCCTCGAACATGCCCTGCGGGGCGACGACGTCCTTGATGCCCTTCTTCATGCCGTGCAACGTGTCGTAGATCGGGCCACCGACGACCGGGGTGCGGCCGAGCACCTGCTTGCCCCACTCGAGGAAGCGCTCGTAGCCGCCAGTCGTGCGCAGCGTCGCGAGGTGGTGGGCGAGGCCGCCGATCGTCGGCGCGTAGGACCGCTCGTTGTCGTTCACGACGATGACCAGTCGACGGTCGCGGTCTGCCGCGATGTTGTTGAGCGCCTCCCACGCCATGCCCCCCGTCAGCGCACCGTCGCCGATGACGGCGACCACGTGGCGGTCGGTCAGCCCGCGCAGCTGATGCGCCTTCGCGATGCCGTCGGCGTAGGACAGCGACGTCGAGGCGTGCGAGTTCTCGATGATGTCGTGGTCGGACTCGGCGCGACTCGGGTAGCCGGACAGGCCGCCCTTCTGGCGCAAGTTCGCGAATCCCGCCGCCCGACCGGTGACCAGCTTGTGCACGTAGGCCTGGTGGCCGGTGTCCCAGAGGATGCGGTCGCGCGGTGAGTCGAACACGCGGTGTAGCGCCAGCGTGAGCTCGACGGCGCCGAGGTTCGGGCCGAGGTGGCCACTGGTTTTCGAGACCGACGTGATCAGGAAGTCGCGGATCTCCTCGGCAAGGCTGCCCAGCTCCTGCGGGGTCAGCCGCCGCAGGTCATGGGGTCCCCGGATCGACTCGAGCCGTCCCACCTGCGGTGCTCCCATCGATCGCCGTCCCGGACGTGCGTGCAGCCGCCGAGTCTACGACCCTGCTTCGGAGCCGGTCGCGCGCCCGGATGGGCCTGAACGGAACCCTCACAGCTTCTGCACAAACCGTCCGCCACGCAGCGCCTCCTCCACCAGCGCCAAGGCCCGCCCGGTAGTCATCAGGCGTGCCCCTTCGCGCTCGTAGGCGCCCACGGCCGCAGCCACCGTCTCGGGGGGCACGACGTCCCGCAGCTCGTCGCGGGCGGTGGCGAGGCCTTCGCGGGCCGCGTCCACCCCGGCCTGCACGTGCCGGGCAGCGAAGCGGGCGAGGACCTGCGGGTGACGGCGCAACACGTCGTACGCGCGGTAGTCCGGCGGGCAGAGGTCGAAGAGCCAGGCCACCGCCGAGCGCTCCCACTCCGGCGCGCCCGGTGGCCGGACTTGCTCCGGCCAACCCGGGGGTACGACGTGCGGGCTCAGCTGGCTGACATCTCGAGCAGGGGGTCCGCGAGCAATGGGGTGAAGGCAAGCTCAGCGGCCCCGACGAGCGACGAGTCGAACCCTAAGGCCGGTTGAAGCAGCCGCAATTGCTCCAACGGAGGCCCAAGCACGGCGGCATGGACGGCGTCGCGGACCGCCGTCTCGGCGGCAGCAAAGATCTCTCCGAGCGCTCCGCCCATGATGATGGCCTCCGGATTGAACACGTTGACGACCGAGGCCACGCCGGTCCCGAGCCAGGTCGCGACCTGTGCCAGCGCGTGCGCCGCGATCGCGTCACCAGCGGCCGCCGCCCCGACGATCTCGCGCACGCCGTCGATGCCACCCCCGGGCGGGCGGCCGGCGAGCTCGAAGAGCCGCTCTTCGCCGGACTCAGTCTCCCAGCAGCCGCGGGAGCCGCAGTGGCATTGTCGCCCGCCGGGGTTCACGACGATGTGGCCGACCTCGCCCGCATAACCGTTGTGCCCCCCCAACGGTCGACCCGACGTGAAGACCCCCGCACCGATGCCCGCGTGGCCGGACAGGTAGATGGCGTCGTCGACGCCGGCCACCGCTCCCCGCACGTGCTCAGCGAGGATGCCCAGGTCGGCGTCGTTGCCGACGACGACAGGTAGGCCCAGCGCGTCGGCCAGCTCGGCGCCCACCGGCGCGTCCTGCCAGCCCAGGTTGGGCGCCTGGCGCACCTGCCCGTCCTGCTGGCGCACCATGCCAGGCACGGCGACCCCGGCACCGACGATCACCGTGTCGCGGCCGGTCTCGGCGCTCAGCGTCGCGGCGAACTTCGCGATGGTCGTCGTCATCGCCCGCTGGCTGCGCACCCCGTGGTGGTAGGCGCGGTCGCGGCGGGACAAGATGGCGCCGCCCAGCCCAATCCGGGCGACGGTCAGGTGGGTGACACCGATGTCGATCGCGAGCACCTGCACCCTCTCGGACTCCGGCACGACGACGTACGACGGGCGCCCACCGCTGCTCGCGGCCATGGTGCCGGAGCGCTCGGTCCGCCCGGGCTCCTCGCGAACCAGTCCCGATGCGACCAGGTCACCGGTGAGGTCACCGATCGTGCTCCGGTTGAGGCCCAGCACCGACGTGAGCCGACTCCGGGCGGTCGGCCCGTGCACGTGGACATAGGTGAGGAGCGCGGACAGGTTTCGCCGACGAAGGTCCGTGGACCTCGTCCCCCGCGAGCCCCGAGCGAGGACCGTCATATCGGGCCGCTACGCCCGCCCGGATGCCGCAGCGCGTCGCCGGGACAGCGCGTCCACACCTGCTGCGAGCAGGAGGACGCCGCCGGTGACCATGTAGACGACGGCCGCGGGCTGGTTGAGCAGGCCCATGCCATTGGCCACGATCGCCACCACGAGGCCACCGATGATCGCGTCGACCGGCTTGCCCTTGCCGCCGAACAAGCTGGTGCCACCGATGACGGCAGCCCCCACGGCGTACAGCAAGGTCTCACCGCCGCCTGTGTTCGGCGTCACCGAGTTGACCCGGCTCGCCAGCAGGATGCCTGCGATGGCGGCGATCGACGAGCACAGCACGAAGCAGAGCAGCCGGATCCGCGCCACGTTGATGCCAGCGCGGCGTGCAGCCTCGGCGTTGCCCCCGACGGCGTAGACGTGCCGGCCGAACAGCGTCCTGGTGAGCAGCATCGATAGGAGGACGAGCAGGACGAGGACGACGGGTATCACGATCGGGACGCCCTTGATCGAGCTGACCGCCGAGTTCCGGCTGCGCTCGAGGTTCAGGTAGTAGGTGCAGATCCCGAGCAGCACGGCGAGGCAGACAACCTTCGCCAACCACACGGCGGGCGGCGGCGCCACCAGGCCGCGGGCCCGCCGGTTGGCCAGCTGGCGGAAGGACACCGCCCCGTAGGCCGCCACCAGCCCGATGTACATGGCCCAGCCGAGCCACAGCGGCAGATTCTTGGACATGATCGCGAGAACCGTGTCGCTCTGGATCCTGATCGTTCCGCCCTCGCCGATGATCTGGAGCAGGAGGCCCTGCAGGCCGAGGAAGGCGGCCAGGGTCACCACGAACGACGGGATGCCGACCCGAGAGACGAGAAGCCCGATCACCAGCCCGATGAAGGCTCCGGTGGCCAGGCAGACGATCACGCCGACCCACCACGGCCAGTCGTTCCGGGTTGCGACCACGCCGAGCATGGCGCCCGCCACACCTGCGGTGAAGCCGGCCGACAGGTCGATCTCGCCGATGAGCAGCACGAAGACAAGGCCCATCGCGATGACGATGACCGGCGAGCTCTGGATCAGCAGGTTGGCGAAGTTGAACGAGTTGGTGAACGTCTCCGGGCGCAGGGACGAGAACACGATCAACAGGACGACGAGGCCGAGGATGGCGGGGAGCGGCCCGACGTCGCCACCGCGGACGCGGGAGACGTACTCGCTGAACGCGTCAGCCAGGGTCACGCGCGGCGCGGGCGGGACATCCTCCACCTCGTCCGGGAGCACGCCCTGTGTCACGACCGATCTCCCGTCTCGCTGGAGCCATTGCCGTCGGCTGCCGCGCTCGCCTCGTGCGGGTCGGTGACCACGACCTGGCCACCCTTCTCGACCAGCGTTCCGCCGGTGATGAGCTGGACGACCTCGGAGTGCGAGACGTCTTTCGCCTGGACCTGTGCCGTGAGCCGACCCAGGTAGAGGACCGCGATGTCGTCGGCCACTGCCAGAACGTCGTTCATGTTGTGGCTGATGAGGATCACCGCCAGCCCGCGGTCAGCGAGCCGGCGGACCAGATTGAGCACCTGCTCGGTCTGCGCGACCCCGAGCGCGGCCGTCGGTTCGTCCAGGATGACCAGCTTGGAGTTCCAGAGGACGGCGCGGGCGATCGCCACGGTCTGCCGCTGGCCGCCGGAGAGGCTGGCGACCTTCTGCCGGACCGACTTCACCGTCCGGACCGAGAGCCCTGCCAGCGTGGCTGCGGCGCGCTGCTCCATGGCGATCTCGTCCAGCAGCCCGGCGTTCAGGGCCTCCCGCCCGAGGTAGAGGTTCTCGACGATGTCCAAGTTGTCGCACAGCGCCAGGTCCTGGTAGACCACCTCGATCCCAAGGGCGTTTGCCTGCTTGGGGTTGTGGACCGTGACCGACTGACCCTCGAACTCGTAGTCGCCCTCGTCGAACGCATGGATTCCGGCGATGCCCTTGATCAGGGTGCTCTTGCCGGCCCCATTGTCGCCGACGAGGGCAGTGACCCGCCCGAGTCGCACGGTCAGGTCGACGTCGTGCAGGACCTGCACGGGACCAAAGCTCTTGTTGACTCCCCGCAGCTCGAGCAGGGGCGGACCGCTGGGTGGCGGCTTGTGCTCCGCCTCTGTCGTCGTCGTTGTCATGGCACCTCGCCGCACCGGGTTGGTTGGGTCAGCAACTTGAGTCAGTGTTGGTTGGGTCAGCACAGGGGCCCGGTCCGGAACCAGGCCCCTGTGCTGCTCCTAGGACACGCCGAGCTTGGTGCAGGCGTCCTTGAAGTCTGCGGTGCACACCTTCGCCGTAGTGGTGTAGCCGGCGTCGAAGGGGGCCTTGATGTTGTCCTGCGTCACCCAGACGGGCTTGGCGAACGACGACTTGACCTTCTTGTTCGTCTGCGAGTCCTCCACCTCGCCGTTGACCAGCGCGGCGGCGGAGCCGTCGTTCTTCAGGATGGCGACGGCCAGGTCGACAGCCGCCTTGGCCTCGACCTTGATGTCCTTGAAGACCGTGCCGCACTGAGTGCCGGCGATGACCCGCTGCAGGCCCTCGTCGGAGGCGTCCTGGCCGGTGACCGGAACCTTGCCGGCAAGGTTGTTGTTCCTCAGAACGGTGACGATGCCGCCGGCCATGGTGTCGTTGGCCGAGATGACACCGTCGACCTTGCCCTTGTTCTGCGTGAACAGCTGCTCGAACGTGGTCTGCGCGACGGTGGCGTCCCACTTGCCCGTCTGGTCACCCACGAGCTTGTAGTCGCCTGAGTCGACCTTCGGCTTCAGCGCGCCGGCGTAGCCGTCCTTGAACAGCTTGGCGTTGTTGTCCGTCGGGTCGCCGTTGATGTAAATGATGTTCGCCTGGGTCTTACCTGCCTTGTCGAGGCAAGCGGCAAGGCCATCGCCCATGAGCTTGCCGACCTCCACGTTGTCGAAGGACACGTAGTAGTCCGCCGAGCCGCCCAGCGTGAGCCGGTCATAGTCGATGCTCGGGATGCCGGCGTCCTTGGCCTTCTTCTCGCAGGCCGCGCCGCTCTCGGAGTCCAGGTTGGTGACCAGCAGGACGTTGACAGCTTGGTTGATCATCGAGTCACACAGCTGGGCGAACTTGTTCACGTCCTTCTGCGAGTTCTGGATGATCGCCTCGTAGCCGGCAGCCTTGATGGCTGCTTCTAGAAGCGGACGGTCGTTGTTCTCCCAGCGCGGCGAGGTGGCGGCGTCCGGCAGGAGCACCCCGACCTTGCCGCCACCACCGGTGCCCTTGGTGCCCTTGTCACCGGACGTGTTGTTGTCGCCGCCGCACGCCGTGAGGGCGAGCGAGAGAATCGCCAGGCCGGCGACCGCAATCGTTCTGATGCGCATAGCGATAATGCCTTCCGCTGGGGAACCGGCCGGGTCCGAGACGACTCCGACGGTATGTTGTCGTCGACAACGTAGTCCCCTGGCGGGACATCTGACGGTCACAATCTCGTAACAGAGAGGACACGTCCGCTTTGCTCCGGACTCGCCGGTTCCCGTCGATCTGCCGTTTTCAGCCGCTCAGCAGCGACCTCAGGACGAATTGCATGATGCCGCCGTGGCGGTAGTAGTCCGCCTCCCCCGGCGTGTCGATCCGCAACCGCACCAAGAACTCCTTGTCGTCGGCGCGCACCGTGACCTCCCGAGGTGAGGCCCCGTCGTTCAGCGTCGTCACCCCGGTCACGCTGAACGTCTCCTCGCCGGTGAGCCCGAGCGACTCGGCCGAGTCGCCCTCGGCGTACTGCAGCGGCAGGACGCCCATCCCGATCAGGTTCGACCGGTGGATGCGCTCGTAGGACTCGGCGATGACAGCGCGTACGCCGAGCAGGGCGGTGCCCTTCGCAGCCCAGTCTCGCGAGGACCCCGAGCCGTACTCCTTGCCCGCCAGCACCACCAGAGGCACGCCGTCGGCCTGGTAACGGGTCGAGGCGTCGTAGATGCTCATCTCCTCCCCGTCCGGTTGGTGGCGGGTGACCCCGCCCTCGGTGCCGGGCGCGAGCTGGTTGCGGAGCCGGATGTTGGCGAACGTGCCCCGGATCATGACCTCGTGGTTGCCGCGGCGTGACCCGTAGGAATTGAAGTCCCGGCGGTCGACGCCGTGCTCCTGTAGGTAGGCCCCGGCCGGCGAGTCGGCCTTGATCGAGCCGGCCGGTGAGATGTGGTCGGTGGTCACCGAGTCGCCGAGCACTGCCAGCACCCGGGCACCCTCGATGTCCGTGACTGCTGCCGGCTCCGCCGGCATCCCGTCGAAGTAGGGCGGGTTGCGCACGTAGGTCGACTCAGCGTCCCACTCGAAGGCGCTGCCGGTGGGCGTGGGCAGGTTCTGCCACGT